>NZ_AOHM01000005.1:0-129552 GCF_000510895.2 Pseudomonas sp. FH1 | reverse complement strand
ATGGCTCAGCAGTCGAAAAATAGCGGCCTACTTCAGACCATCCTTAGTTGCCCAGCTTGCCACCTATAATGCCCGCTCTTCAATCCGTGTCTGCAAACTGAGAACTTATGGAAAACCTGGGGCTGGGCAAGGTCTTGCTCGTTGAAGACGACGAAAAACTGGCAGGGCTGATCGCGCACTTTCTCGCGCAGCATGGCTTTGAGGTGCGCGTGGAGCACCGGGGCGACGAGGCCCTGGCCGCGTTCCTGGAGTTCAAGCCGAAGATCGTCGTACTCGACCTGATGCTGCCCGGCCAGAGCGGGCTGCATGTGTGTCGCGGGATTCGCACGGTGTCCGACACGCCGATCGTGATCCTCACGGCCAAGGAAGATGACCTGGACCACATCCTTGGCCTGGAGTCCGGTGCCGACGATTACGTGATCAAGCCGATCAAGCCCCCTGTGTTGCTGGCACGCTTGCGTGCGTTGCAACGACGCCAGGCGCCGGAGCCGACTGTGCGCGGGTCGCTGGCTTTCGGGCGGCTGGCCATCGATCGCAGTTGCCGGGTGGTCAGCCTGGGGGACGACAAGATCGACCTCACCACGATGGAGTTCGAACTGTTGTGGTTGTTGGCCAGTAACTCGGGGACGATCCTGTCCCGCGATGACATCCTCAACCGCATGCGTGGCATTGCGTTCGACGGCCTCAACCGCAGTGTCGATGTGTACATCAGCAAACTGCGCGGCAAGCTCAACGATAACCCGCGCGAACCGGTGTGCATCAAGACCATCTGGGGCAAGGGCTATCTGTTCAATCCGTTCGCGTGGGAGGCCTAGATGCTGCGGCTCTATATTCGCCTGTACATCATCCTGGCGCTGGGGCTGGCGGGGGCGATCTGGCTGGTCAACTACACCTTTGATGAGCTGCTGCCCGAAGCCAATGAAACCTATAACCGCGAAGCCCTGCGCGGCCCGGCGTATGGTTTGGTCGAGCAGTTGCGGCCCTTGCTCGGTGACGCCCGTCAGGCGCGCCTGAGCGAGCTGCAACCGCATTACGGCCTGCACCTCAAACTGGTGCAGCGCGATGAGTTGGCGCTGGACCAGCGTGAGCAACAGTTGCTGGCGGCCGGCCAGTTGGTGGTGCGGGGCGACTTCATGGAGTTCATCGCCAATATCGATGGCGGCCCGCAGTTGCTCAATATCAAGCTGCCCGACGAGCCGAAATGGCTGTACTTGTGGGCCTACAGCCTGCTGGGCTTGAGCCTGGCGATCGTGCTGTATTTCTGGGTGCGCCCGCATTGGCGCGACCTGGAGCACATCCGCCTGGCCGCCCAACGTTTCGGGGATAACGATCTCAGTTCACGCATTCTGCTGCCACGCCGTTCCACCGTGCGTTCGCTGGCCGGGCACTTCAACCATATGGCCGAGCGCATCGAAAGCCTGATCGCCAACCAGCGCGAACTCACCAACGCTGTGTCCCACGAATTGCGCACGCCGATTGCGCGCCTGTCGTTCGAACTTGACCAGCTCAAGCAACAGGCCGATCCACGCCAGCGTGGCGAATTGATCGCGGACATGTATGCCGACCTGGGCGAGCTGGAAGAAATGGTGTCCGAGTTGCTCACCTACGCCAGCCTGGAACGCGGTGCCACCCAGGTCACCCGCGAAAGCATCGAGGCCCACAGTTGGCTCGACAGTGTGATCGGCAGCGTGGCCCTGGAGGCTGAAGCAGCGGGCATCCAACTGTCGTTGCGTACATGCGAGGTGGACTATATCCAGATTGAGCCGCGCTTCATGGCGCGTGCGGTGATCAACCTGTTGCGCAACGCCATCCGTTACGCGGAGCGTCGTGTGGAAGTGTCGCTGGTCAAGTTTGGCAGCGGCTATGAGGTGCGGGTGTGTGACGACGGCCCTGGCGTACCGGAAGAAGGTCGCTCCAAAATCTTCCAACCTTTCATGCGCCTGGACGCCAGTCGCGACCGCCGCACCGGCGGCTTCGGCCTGGGCCTGGCCCTGGTGCAGCGTGTGTCGCAGTGGCATGGCGGCCAGGTGCAGGTGCTGGATTCGGAGTGGGGCGGGGCCTCATTCCGAATGACCTGGGCGTATGCCGAGTAATCCTGTTCAGGGAAGGAATTTGACGGGTTTGTAGTAAACGGGCAGTTGCAGGACTATCGGTCGCTGCCCGGCATCAGCAATGTTGACGTCAGTAAAGGTGCCGTGTTTTTTATTGATTTGAGGTTTGAATTTTTCAATAAACTCATGTTGTATTTTTTGCTCTGCGTGCGATGAAGCATAGGCGTCAGTCACCTCGGGAGCCTTGTTTTTCAAAGCATCGATATAAGCTGTTCGTTTAGACTCGACAAAAGTTGGATTGAAGTCAGCAGTCACAGTGCCTTCGAACGCCTTGACGGGTCTTTTGATTTCTTTTTGCATGAGACGCCCAAACGATTTACTCCCCCCTTCGGCGGAGTGACATATAAGCAATCGAGTGTTATCAAACGTTGATGGGTCATAGCCTTTCAATTTCAGAGCCTTCACCAAGTCGCCTGGCGAGTATTCCTTTTTATTTATAATGATGGTCGCGGCGTTCTTCCCGAATAGTTTGTTTCCCGGCTCATAAGGTTTGCCATGGGCTGCGATGTTCAGTCGCTTGGTGTTTTTGTACTCATCGACGAAAACATAAACTTCGTTGTCAATGACGTTGAATTTCTTCATGTTGCTGCCCAGCTGGATCACATTGTCGCGCCCCAGCCCGATGTCCAGCGCGGTATGTTTACCTACATTGGCAGTATTGGATGCGCTCGGCAGGGTATCGTCGAGCCAGGTTGAAACGTTCGGTTGGAAGTTTTCAAGTGGCTTTCCGTACAGTCGATTATTCACGGGATCTACCGCAAAAAATTTACCTGTTTTTGCATCGGCAGCGGCCGGAGTCGATATTTCGGTCAGGCCTTTCTTATAAGTACCCTCTGCAATATCCGGACGACGGGCCGTCTTGGGAAAATTGTACGAGCCGGTTCGCCCCGGTCGAAGGGTATTCAAACGGTTTGCCACGCTCTCGGAGGTTGAGGCTGCCACCTGCTCAAACAGTTTTTTACCCACAGGTTTTCCGGCGGTTTTTGCCAAGCTTCCCAGTGGTTTTACCGATCTCGCAGCCTTGCCAAATCCAGCCGTTGTCGCATACATGACGCCGTCAAATATAAGTTCCGAAGCAACTGCCAGCCAGTCTCCCTTGATTGCATTTCTGGCAAGCGAGACGAAGGGAATGGAGCCCAGCAACAGTTCCTGGTTTTTCTCGAACTCATCGTCTTCCTTGTCGAATTGAGTGATGTGGCGCGTAGCGGCAACCAGTTCTTCGAGGCTCGCAGGGCCAAGGGTGTGTCTGGACAATAATTCACCGAGAAATTGGCTGCGGTCGCTGGTATACGAAGCTGGGTTAGTGAGGTGGGGGGGCGGCGTGGCTGTTAATTTGCTTTTGTCTTTTTCCTCCAGGCTGAACGTCTCAATTGCAGTGTTTGAATACCTCTCGCCGCCCAGAAAACCAGGATCCTCTTTGATCCACTGGCCTTGTGGCCCCGGCTTAAAGTCGGAGTCCAGATCTTCGCGATGTTTAATATAGTTTTGCTGTAGGCTGATTTCGTAAAATTTTACGTTGGCGCCGTGTGTGGACTTGATGATGAGTGAACGCCTGTCCTGGGCTTGTTCGGGTGTCTTGCGATCATGATGTAGCGTGGCGCCTGGTACATAACTGGTGTGTTTAATAACCGTTCCTTCGAAGTAAGGGACGAGCTCTCCGTATTCCAGCTGTTTGCGATCCTCAAGGGGAAGTTGTGCAATCAGGTGTTTGGTGCGGTTGACAAGACCCACTTCTCTTCCCAGCTTGTAATTGGCGACTGCGATTCGGTGCCGATTATTGATGTCCGGTAGTTGACCAAGGTAGTCGGGCGCGCTTCCCATCACCTGGTTGTTTTCACGCGACCTCCATCCGTTTTCTTCAGGGTTGTTAATGTAAACATCCAGCAACGAATAGGGCCCCAAGGTGACGTGCATGGGGCCGCTGTCCAAGGCGTTTTTTTGTCGGATACTCGGGTTCGATAAAATCGCGCGCTCAAACGACACATTGGTGAAATGCTCGCTGAGTACCGCCAGTGCCATGTCTTTCTGCATTGGAAGCGGGGCGGTCAAGTCGTTGGAGACCTTTCTCAGTGATTCCATGACGCTGGCAAACGTTTCCTGTGCCTTGTTGAGCTGCTCTGGCGAGTAAGTTGCGTCAGGCGAGGCCGGTAAAATACCGTGCACCAATGCCCAGTCGATTAGCGTTTCGCGCTTGGCTTCACTCAGCAGTGCAGCGTCTTCTTCCGAAACTGGGTCGATCGCCGCGTATTTGAGCACCTCGGGGAAACTCAACGAAGAACTGCTTCCGGGGCTCTTGGCTTCGATCAGCGCCACCGTTGTCTTCAGGAGGAACCAGGCCGGAGAGCCATAGGTCACTTCAGCGGGAACGTCTTTGACCAACAATTCGGGTGCTGCGCTCGACAGCAAGAGGTGGGCCCCGACAGGTGCCATCTCTTGTGTGCAGCGGTGACTTTCTGTCAGATGGTCAATCAGGCCTTGCTTGATGTCATTCAACGGTTTGCCGTAGAAGCGTTCATCAGCCAGATTGAACTGGGCTGTCTGATTGCGTTTGGGGGGCATCAAGGTGTTATCGGAATCCAGCCCGGCCACCATCGCACCCATGACCCAGTCTCGGCTGCTGGGGCTTTCAATTGCGCCCATCTTTTTTTGCAGGGCATTTTCCAGGGCAAGGGCTTTGGGCGAGTCGAGAATATCCGCAATGACGTTGCGCGGATCAGTCAGCTCAGAACGGGTCCAGTGGCGGTGTTTAGTCAGGTAGGTAAATGCCCCGCCTCGAATCTCCAACAGTGTCTGAGCGTCAAGCCCTGGCAGGTTAAGGTTGTTATAGCGGACGTTGCTGTACAGCTGTCTTTTTTCTGGTTGATCAAGCGGTGCCTGCCAGCCCATGGCGCCAGTGAGGTTGCCGTTGGGGAGTGCGGGTAATGGCCCTCGCCTCAGGGATTGAATCAAGTTACTTATATCGTCTTTTGTCTGAGGTACAAACCAGCCGTTGTCGACGATGAACTGCTTGAGCGTAACCTTTGATTCAGGTGTCAGTTGCTGGTCCTGAAAGTACCAAGAGGCAGGGTCGATCTTTAGCTCTGTATTTTCCAGAGTTGCCGCAATCGAGGCCTTCTCCTGGCGAACGGTTTGTTCCGGAGTGGGGCGTACCCCCAAAAAGGTTGGGTCCGTGTAGGAGGTTGCAGCTTCTGCGCCGAGCGACAGCAAGGCAGCATCAAGACTCTTGGATAAAAGCGTTATGTTTTGAATGTCGCCCCTTTCATATCGTTGATTCTCGAGCGCCACCTCCCCACGCATTTCAAATGTGTCGGGCATTGCAGATGTATCGGGGTGCGGGAACGCGCCAGCCTGTTTTAATTCGATTGCCCTTTGTTGCAGCGCATTCTGGGTATCGGGAACGGTTTCTCCGTAAAAGGCCGCCACCTCCTCAATGTGTGCAGAACGTGCGGCGTGCACATCGGGTGACGATTGACCTGCCGGGGTCACGCTGACTGACGTCCTGCCGCTGCTCAGGGTGTTAGCGGCTTGCATGATCAGCGACCAGGAGGCTGGCAGCGATAGTCCATCACCAAAGCCGGCACCGAATGTACGTGGCAGCGACGTGGGGTTGTTCGACGCGCTGATGTTGGCGGGCGCGGAGGAAGTGGGTTTCAGGGTGGCACTGATAAAGCCTGGCCGGGAGTTCCGAGAAGGGAAGATTCGCACGGGCTTGGTCAAATCAATACGATTGTCGTCAGCCCATTGTTTGAAGTCGTCACTTGCCACCAAGGTGTCGAGGTGCTGGCGCCATTGTCCAAATGTGCAGTCGCTGGGGATCGGCTCAATGCCCGTGATAACACGGGTAAAAAGGGGTGGCGTGTTCGCTGCGCTAGACAAGGCATTGGCGTAGAGATTTTTGAGTGCTGCATCGGCCTTGAACCTGGGTGTCTCAGCGATCAGTTTTTCAAGCGCTGATGGCTCGGTTTGCGGTTGGGTCGATGCAGGAGATTCAGTGCGCTCGTGCTCATTTGAGCTGATGGACGACGCTTGTAGAGGGCGAGACAATGCTGGCACGGTCATTTGGACATTCTCAAGGGTTGGCAACAAGGCAGCAGGGAAGGAACCTGACTACTTTTTGTGTCCAACCTCTGGGAGCGGTTCATGACCGATGTGTAAATAAATACCTCTCGGTGATCCGTACAGTCAGAAGCTGTATTCCAGCACGCCCATCACCGATGTTTGCAACCGCCGCTCCACAATCGGACTTTTCCCCGCTTCATCCGCCAGGTACTGCACATCCAGCAAGGTCGAGAACTGGGTGTGCTCGCTGATCGGCAGGCTCCATACCAGGTTCATACCATTGCTGATATTGCCCGCACCCGCCTTGTAGGCTTTGAAACGGCTGCGGGCCGCTTGGTCGGTGGTCACGCCGTACCAGGTCTGCAGGTAGTCACGGTCACCGAAATGGCTGCTGAGGCTGGCGTCGACAGAGCCGAAACGACCTTCATACAGGTTGGTGCCCAGGCTCAGTTCCAGGTGGGTGAATGCTTTGCCGCTGTCCTTGTGGTCATCTTCCTTGAGGGCATGTTCCAGCGTGGCGCCGACAATCATGCCGCCCAGGTTGTAGCTGGCACTCACACCCAACTGCGGGCGTGACTTGATTTCGCCCATGCCTTTCAGGCGTTTGGAGCCCAGGTGCATGGATTCGTTTTTGTCTTTGCGTGATCCACTGGCGCCGACATAAGCACTGAAGCTCAAGGCATTGCCTTCGTAGCCCCAGCCCAGGCCCTTGTCAGTGTCGAGGAAAATCCCCCAGGGGCTGACGATGGCGCCGCCGAATACTGGGGCGGTCATGCGTTCGTCGCTGCCGCTGTAGCGGGGCAGGTTGGCCACGCCGGCCTTGAGGCTGTAGGTCCAGTCCTCAGCCAGCACGCTGTTGGCGCCCGCGAGCAAACACAGTGAGGTCAGGGACAGGCACAGATTTTTTGGGTTCATCAGGGTTTTCATGTCGGTTAGAAACTCAAGGGTGGATGGGTACGTTTGAAGGAGTAGCCCGAAGCGCTCAGGCCATTGATCTGGCGGCTGACGGTGTCACCCAGGCCATAGCCGTTGCCGGCGAGTACGGCATGGGCGTTGTCCACCGGCAGCAGGATGTAGTCGGTCAGTGGCTCGTCGTGCAGTTGGCCGCGAATCACCAGGAAGCCTTCTTCGAGGCGCACGCTGATGCCGCTCAATGGCGCATCGGGTTCATGGGTGTTGAGTACTTGGTAGGTGCCGACGGTGTCGGCCCAAGCCAAGGGCAGTGGCGGCGGGTCGATGCGTTCGCCGATGGGGATGCGCTGGCCATGACTGCGCGCCGTGAGCATCTGCCGGCCTTGCACGGTGATGACGTCGAGTTGTACCTGGCCCAGTTCGCCGAGGTCCTTGAGCCAGAAACCGAAGAGTTTCTTCTGGGCGCGCAGCCAGCCTTGATCGTCACGCAACAGTTCGAAGTTGAAGCCGGCGAGTTCGCCGCGCAGCCTCTGGTCATCATCTTTGATGCGGAACACGCCCCAGGCGGTGGCGTAGAACCCGGCCAGGCGCTGACGGTCGATGGCGGCCGGCACCTGGCGCAGCTTGAGCCCATGACGGGGTGCCTGGCAGTCATCGCTGCATACCTGTTCGCCGGTTTGCGCCTGAAGCATCAGGCGCAAGGCATCCGTGGCCAGTGTGGCGACCAGGTCTTCGGCATTGCTGTCGTTGGCCATGATGATTACGGCCAATTGATGGTCCGGCAGCAGGGTCAACTGTGCGGCGAAATCATCGCCACCCCCACTGTGCTGATAGGTGCGCACCCCTGGGCCGATCGGCTCGTCACCGCAGGGGGCCAGAAACCACGCCAGGCCGATCTGGCAATCGAAGTCCAGGGCATTGCCGGTGTTTTGCTGGGTGAACATTTCATCGATGGAGCGGCTGGCCATCACCCGATTGCCCTTGTAGAGGCCTTCGGCAAACAGCATCTGCACGTAATGGCTGAGGTCCCTGGGGCTGGCCCACAAGCCGCCGGCGGCGATGTCACGCAGTTGCGCATCGGTACTGGCGACGCCTTCCTGGTAGCCCTGGGCGCGATAGCCGATTTGCGCGGCGGTCCCGACAAAGCTCGCACGGTCCATCTCCAGCGGTTTGAGCAGGCTATGTTGCAATTGGGCTTCAAACTCCTTGCCGCTGCTGCGCTCGATGGCCGCACCCACCAGCGCATAACCCAGGTTGGAGTAGGCCACTTGTGTGCCGGGTGGGGTGCTCAGCCAGACGCCGGACAGGCGCATTGGCATCTGCCCCATGGCGTAGCTGTTGCGCAGGTCACGCAGGTGTTCACTGGGCAAGCCGGACTGATGGCTGAGCAGGCGACGCAAGGTGATGTCGCGGTCTGCGGCGTGTTGGTCGACGTGGAAGCGCGAGCGCACATAGAATTCGCGCAGGGTTTGCTGGATCGGTGCGTCCAGTGCCAGTCGCTGTTGTTCAACCAGTTGCAGGGCCGCGCTGGCGGTGAGCAGCTTGGAGATTGCGCCGGCCCGAAAGGCGGTGTTTGGCGTCACCGGCAAGCCCTTGGCTTTGTCGGCCATGCCGAATCCGCGAGCCCAGATCAACTCCTGGCCGTTGACCAGCGCAATCGACAGGCCCGGAATGTTGTCCTGGGCCATGTCCCGCGGGATCCGGGTTTGCAGGTAACGGATGATAGCGCTGTAGTCGCCCTTCGGAATTGACGGCGGGGCAGGTGACTGCCCGTGGCAGCCAATACTGCCCAACAGGCAACCGAGCAACGGAAGACCGCGCAATGTGCGAAGCATGACGAGCACCCGACAGGTGGTTTGGAGGCTCGAATGCTAGAGCTGCGGTGCTCGACGGTCTTTGACAGCTTTGTCGATAAACTGTCAAAGACTGTTAACGGAGCACTCCGTGACGTTCATGCCATTCGGCGATCGACTCTTCTGGGTATTCATCGAGCTGCAGGTCGCCCTTGCGCAAGGTGACGTCTACCCAGGGCGCCTTGGATCCGAGCATCAAGTGCGTATGCTCCGGTTGCACCGGCAATGGCGTGTCGATAACCGAGGCAAATGGATGGGGCAGCTCCGGCCATTCCGGGCTGAACACCCACAGCGCGCTGCCGCATTGCGAGCAGTAGCAACGCTGGTAGGGGTAAGGGGGGGCACTGTTCAGTGCTGAACGTGACGGCGCCGCAATGGCAGGATCTTTCAAGCTGCATGGGCTGACTCCTGATCAGAGTGTGTAACAACACTTTTCTAATACCTTAGCCTCAGGCAAGATCCTCCGCTTTGGTTTCAGGGAAGACGCCCATGATTGCTCAGTTGCAAAGCGCTGCCGCGCAAATCCGCCACGCCGTGCGTGCCGCCACTGAAGGGTTGGTCGGGCGTGAGCAACTGGCCGAATTGATTGTGCTGGCCGCCGTGGCCCAGGAGCACATCCTGGTGATCGGGCCGCCCGGCACTGCCAAGAGCGCGGTGGTGCGTCGTGTCGCGCAGTCCATGGGCGGGCGTTACTTCGAGTACCTGCTTGGGCGCTTCACCGAGCCGTCCGAATTGTTTGGCGCGGTCGACCTGAAAAAACTTCGCGAAGGCACGGTGGAAACCGATGTCAGCGGCATGTTGCCGGAAGCCGATATCGTGTTTCTTGACGAGGTCTTCCTGGGCTCCACTGCGATCCTCAACACGTTATTGGGTGTACTCAACGAGCGCCGTTTCCGCCGGGGTCATACCCAGGTGCAATGCCCGCTGCGCGTGTGCGTCGGCGCCGCCAACGGCCTCCCGGATGATGAAGCGCTGGCGGCCTTTGGTGACCGCTTCTTGCTGCACCTGTTTGTCGAGTCGGTGCCGGACAACCAATTGGAAGCCATGTTGGCCGGTGGCTGGCAGTCCGAGCAGCGCCCGGTGCAACAGTTGCTGGGTCTCGCGCAACTGGACACGCTTGGCCATGCGTTGAAAAACGTCGACCTGACCGCCGTGCGTCCCGCCCTGGCCCAGGCCATTCGCCGTTTGCGCGAGGCCGGTATCCAACTGTCCGACCGACGCATCGTCAAATCCCAGCGCCTGATCGCCGCTGCCGCATTGCTCGGCGGTCGCCTGGAAGCCAGCGACGCCGACCTGTGGCCGCTGCTCTATGTACTGCCGACCCAGGCCACCCAGCAACAGGGTCGTGAGGTGTTGCGTGACCTGTTTGCCGCGTCCAGCAACAGCCATCTGTTCAGCGCGGTGGAAGAGGCCACGTTGCAGCCGATGTCACGTTTGAATCGCCTGCTGGAAACCGCCGAAGACTACCTCGCCCGTAGCGAGCCGCCGACCAGTACCGTGCTTGAAGGCCTGTTGCGCGAGATCGATGCCAACTTCAACAGCCAGACCATGCCCGAGCCGTTGCAGCAGGCGCGGGGGCAACTCACGCGTTTGCTGACCCCCGCCGAATGAGTGCGTTGAGCCACCCTTGGCGCTGGCGCTCACGCCAGGCACCTGCCGAGGCACAAGCCGCCGTGGCCTGGAGCGATGCGGCACGCCGGATGCTTAGGCGCCTGGCGTTGCTTGAGGCTGAACACGCCGCGCGTCTGCACGCCACGGCCAACGCTGAGGTGTTGGTGGTGACCGGCGCGACGGCTGATCTGCCGTGGGTCGACGGCGTGGCGTACGCCGCCCCCAGCGCCAGTGCGCCACACCTCTGGTTGCCGACCAGTTGGGAGCCGGATGTGCCCCAGGACTTGCTGGGCCAGGCCTTTTCAGCGCGCTTCAAGCGTTCGCCCTTGCTGGTGTGGCGTGAACCTGCGGCGGTGATCCCGCTGGACCGCTTGCTGGTCGTGTCGCCTGACCATCTGCAACGTATCGCTGATTATTGGGGAGTCACCCATGCAACTGCCTGAGGCGCTGCAACCCTGGCGGCAATGGCTGGAATGGTTTGCCCCGGAACATTTGCCAGTGTTCGCCGACCTGCTGGGTCGTCTCAACCCGCTGCTCGGTCCGCTACGTGGCCTGCACCAGGGTGGCGTGCCGGAGCCCGATGGCCTGGGCGACCTGCACCGGCGCGGCCCCTATGAGCGGTTGCTGTCCAGCGAATGGCTGCTGGCCGATGAAGTGCCGGATGAGTTCCTGCGCCGGGCAGTGGGCGGCGAGCATATGTTCCTCGCCCCGCAGTACCGCGCCCGTGAGGCGAACCGCCTGATCGTGGTGTTGTTCGACGCCGGCCCCCTGCAATTGGGCGCTGCACGCCTGGTACACCTGGCGTTGCTGATGTTGCTGGCGCGCCGTGCGCAGGAGGCGGGGGCGCAATTGCGCTGGGGCATTCTGCAGGCCACTCCGGTATTGCATGAGCTGGATTCGGCGGCGCAACTCAAGCGCTTGCTCGACGCCCGCACCTACGAGGTCGTGAGCGACAACCATTGGCTGGCTTGGCGTGACGCCCTGGCCGAACAGACGGTTGGAGAGTGTTGGGTGGTCGGCCAGCGCTTGCCGCCGACCGATTCCACCACTTGCACCCACCGCGTGCAGATTACGCGCAACCTGGACGGCCGCAGCCTGACTTTCGCCTTGCAGTCGCGGCGCGTGTCGCTGCCGATGCCCGACGAGCAACAGGCGGTGCGCCTGCTCAAGGGGCAGTTCGATAACGCTGTGCACACCCCGGCGCCGACCGCTGCCGGGCGGGTGGCGCGAGTTGCGTTGACATTGCCGCCCGTCATCTCCGGCTCCGGCAACTATGTCGCCCTGCGCCTGCTCGACGAACACGGCATGGCGGTGATCAAGCTGCCCAACAAGAACCAGAAAAAAACCCTCGAAGTGCGACGTCGCCTGTGGGGCAAACACCAGCATGTGTTTGCAGCCGCCTTCAACTATCGCAGCCTTGGTGCGGTGCTCGGTGATGGCAACCTCCTGACCTTCTGGAATATCCCCGGCCTGGTTTCTGCCAACAAGCCCGCGCGCGAAGAGCTGCACCTGCCACCGGGCACCGCGACCTTTCTGCCCGCAGTGTGGCTGCGTGGTCAACAGTCGGAACGCGTGTATTTACTCGATACAAACGGTCAGCTCGCCCACTGGCAGCGCCCCGGTCATGAACCGAGAGCCGCGAATTTTTCGGTGACGAACAATGTCATGGGGCTGGCGCAGCTGAATGCGTTGTTGTTGGTCTACGCCCGCAGCGAGGCCGGGCAACTGGTGGCGTACCCCGCAACGGCCTCCGGTGTCCGCAGTTCCGGCTACGCAGTCGGTGCGGCTGCCGGAGTCAGCCAGATACTGTTCGCCAGTACCGCCCATTGGAAGCACGCCTTTGGCGGTTGCGCATTACTCACTCACCATGATGGCCGCCAGAGCTGGCGCCTGGTGACCCACGACAGCTTCCCCGCAAAAAGGGCGCAGATCGACCTGGCGCCTGGCTGGAGTGCTATCGGCCTGCATCATCAGGTGGCTGCGCAGGAGTGCTATTCACTGGTCCTGCTGGGCACCAACCAGCACACCATTGGCCTGTACTCAGAAGGCCAACAACAGACACTGTTCACCACCTCGGCACCGATTGCCCGTGCGAGTTTCTGTCCCATGAGCGGGCTGGTGGCGGTGCTGACCACGGCGCGGGAGTTACTGGTGTTCAACGTCACCGAGCGCGCCATGCGCTTGCAAGTCATGTGCGACCTGAAACAAGAGCCTGCCCATGCGTGAGCAAGAACCCCTGCTGATCCGCCGCCCGCTGCTGACTGGGCACCAGTCCATCGACGGCGTGTGGCTGCCTGCCGAGCGTTTCACTTTGCAGGAGCGGGCCCGCCTGATCCTGGAGCACTGGCGCGCGGGCGCCGTCGCCTACCGGTTTGCCGACGGTGATGGGGTGCAGTTCAGTACACCCGTCGCATTGGATTGCCAAACCCTTGCCGGCTGGCCGCTGGTCCGCCAGGGGCGTGGGTTGTGTTCGGCACAGCTGACCGCTGAAGAGCTGCGTGCGTTACCCGCCGCCGACCTGTGGCTGGTGCGCGGCAGCCAGGTTCACGCCTTGCAGTTGCGCGACGCCGAGGTCCTCGAGCCCGGCTTGTGGCTGGAGATCAGCGCGTACACCTTGCTGGATACCTTCGATTGCCATGCGCCGATTGTGCCGGTGCTGCCCGCGCCGGATATCATCGATGTGCGTGAGATCCTCGGCGGCCTGGCGCCGGTCAGCCCCGAGCAGGAAGGTGTGATCCGCGCGTTGCTGGAGCGTCAACAGCCCGCGCCGAAAGCCGCGTCTCCCAAGGCCACTCGGCAATGGGCCAGCGAGGAGCCCGCGCAGTACCCGGCGTTGAAACTGGGCGCCACCCTGGCGTTGGTGGCCGGGTTTATCTGGATGGCCACCCAAGGCCAATCCAAACCCTTGACGCCGGTTCCAGCCGCGACCACTGAAGACATCAGCGGCGTGATCCTGGGCATGCTGCTGAGCGCTATTGTGTTCACCGCCGTGTTGATGGGCATCAACAAATTCCTGCGCCGAGGTGTACAGGCCGTCAGCGCCGTGCCTTCAGCGCCGGCTGATCCTGGCATCGCAGAACGGGCCAAACCGGCCCGGCATAAACCGTCCGCCTGGCGCCGTTGGCTGACCCGCCTGACCGAGCACTCAAAACTGTCCAGGCTGTACGGCAAACGCCAAGCCGCCTACATGCAGCGCATGCTGGAGATGTTCGAGGACGGTGATTTTGCCGAGGCCTTGCGCCATGCCATCCCTTTGGGCGGCCAGGAATCGAATGCTGAACAGAATTTCGGCACGCCGCAGCGGCGCCAGGACCTGACCCTCAGCCAGCAGAGCGGGTCCGGCCGTGCGTACCATTTCGAACAAAGCCTGACCGAGCATCTGCGCGAGGTCTATCGCCGCTCCTACGAACGCCTGGCGCGCGAGAACCGTATTGAAGAAGCGGTCTTCGTCCTCGCGGAACTGCTCAAGGAGCGCCAGGAAGCCCTCGACTACCTGGAAAAGCACGCGCGCTACCAACAGGCTGCCGACTTGGCCCTGGCCTGGGACATGCCGTCGGCGGTGATCGTGCGTCTGCTGTGCCTGGCCGAGAACTGGCAGCGTGCCTTGCTGGTGGCGCGGCGTGACGATGCATTTGCCGATGCCGTGGTGTTGCTCCAGGCCAAGCAGCCGCAAATTGCCGAGCGCTTGCGCCTGGAATGGGCTGAATCGCTGATCGCCAAAGGCCTGTGGCTGCAAGCCGTCGAGGTGGTGTGGAGCCTGCCGGATGAGCGCCCGCGTGCGGCTCAATGGCTGCTGGATGCTGAAGCGGCCGGTGGACGGCTGGCGATGGGCGCCTTGGTCAAACGCGCGATTCTGCTGCCGCAGACCCTGGAGGCTTACGGGCCCTGGATCGAACAATTGCGTGACGATCCCGACCGTTACGCCGAGCGCGATGCCCTGGCGCACGCGTTGTTGGCGCACAAGTCCGACACCGCTGCCCTGCGTTGGCTGGCCGGCGCGACGGTGCACGCGGTGCTGGCCGACCAGCTCAGTGGTCACGGGGGGTTGAACTTCAATCAGCTGCAATCGCTGGTCAAGATGAGCCGCGATAAATGCTTGCAGGCGGACTTGCCTGGCCAGGCCCTCAAGCGTCCTGCCCGGCGCTCGTTGGTCCGTGTGGACGATGCGCTGGAGTGGACCGCTCCGACCCAGGGCAGCCGACCGGTCTACGACGCAGTGTCGTTGGATGACGAGCGTTATCTGGTGGCACTGGGCGAGGCCGGCGCGGTGGTGACGGATGCCAGCGGCCAGACCCTGTATCACTTCGCCGTTCCGGCCCAGCGGATTGTCCTGGCCCACAGTCGGCAGATGGCGCTGGTGCTGACCCGCCGTGACAGGGTGTGGCGCATCAGCAAGCTCGACCTGGTCAACCGTACCGCCACCGACCTGGGCGTGCAGGTGCTGGACGTGTTCGCCGAGCAGTTTGACGGCAGCACCTGGACCCTCGGCCAGGGCCGGCAACTGCGCGTGGTGGACGTGGACCGCAACTTTGAAACCCTGTGGCACGTCAGCGACTTGCCGGGCACGCTGCGCGCGCTCAAAGGTGATGAGCGCAATGAGTTCCTCTGGCTCTACAACCCGCGTGATGGCGTCGAACGCTGGCACTACCGCTTGCCTGAGCGTCGGCTGGCCGGACGTGAGCCGGCGTCAACGCAGTCGGAGGAGAACCACGCGCTGTACTGTGCGCTTGATCAAACCATCGAGTACGCGATCAGGTGCCGCGATGACGAAGAGCCGACGCTGATCCTGGATGTCGCGGGCAACCGCAAGGGTTATCGCCTGCCGGGCTGTGACGAAGGTTTCTTCGACGGCGACCCGGTGCGCATCGCCCTCGATGCTGACTGGCTGGTGTTCGGCTATATCGCTGGCGAACGCGACACGCGCTGGCACTTTATCCATCGCGCCAGTGACCACCTGTGTGCGGTGCTGCATTGGCCCCGCTACGAAGTGAACATCCGTCGCAGCGGGGAGGGCTGGCTGTTATTCGATGACCAGGGGCGTTTGAGCCATATCACCGTCGAAGGTGCGCGCCTGCGTAACCTCAGCCTGCACTGACCGAGTCCGGCATCAACGTGGCAATCAACGCACGAATGGTGCCGGGCAACGCCTCCAGCTCCCGCACCAGGATACTGCGCTCGCGAATCGCCCAGGGCTCATCCAGCTTTACCGCCACCAATTGCATAGTGCGGCTGTGACGCACGGCGGCCGACTCCGGAATGATCCCGATCCCCACACCGGCCTCGACCATCCGGCAGATCGCCTCGAAGCTCGACACCTGGATACGCAGCGACAAATGTTTGCCGAGCCGCTCGACGTGCTCGCGCAGGAAACTCAGCAAGGTGCTGCCTTCGTGCAGGCCGATATGCTGGTAGGCGAGGGTCTGTTCCAGCGTGACCGAGGGTTGTTCCGCCAAGGGGTGGCCGACCGGCACCATCAACACCAGCTCATCGGTGCTGAAATGCAACACCTGCAAGCCCGAGGCTTCCACGGGGCCGGCGATGATGCCCATGTCGCTGGTGCCATCCAGCACGCCGCGCACGATGTCGCGGGACAGGCGTTCCTGCAGGTCGACGGTCACGCCGGGACGTTGTGACAAGAAGCCCGCCAGGACCTCCGGCAAGAACTCGGTGACGGCCGTGGTGTTGGCAAAGATGCGGATATGCCCGGCCGAATCCACACCGTATTGGGTGAATTCGCTCTTGAGGTAATCCACCTGGCGCATGATCAACCGCGCATGGTGCAGCAAACGCTCACCGGCCGGGGTGATCTCCACGCCACGGCTGTCGCGGTACAGCAGGCGGGTGTCGAGTTGCCCTTCGAGCGCCTTGATCCTTGCGCTGGCTGCGGCCGGCGAGAGGAACGCGCGCTTGGCGCCCTGGGTCAGGCTGGGGGATTCGGCGATATGGATAAACAGCCGCAGGTCGGCCAGATCGAAGTGCATGCAAGGCTCCCGGTACAGGATGGCGGCGTTCAGCATAACCGAACGCCGGTTTATTGAAATGCAAATTCTCAGAACGGCGATAGGCTTGCATGATCCGGGGCAGACACTCACTGCCCGAGGACCTGCACCCGATGAGCGCCACCGATTGGATCGGCCGAAGCGAAACCGCCCACGACCACCTCAGCCATAACCTGCTCAAGCGTATTGCCGCCACCTTCGGTGAAGAAGTGCCCGAAGACGGCGCGGACATCCCGCCGCTGTGGCAGTGGTGTTTCTTCCAAGACCCGCTGCCGGAAACCGCACTAGGCAGCGACGGCCACCCGGCCCGTGGCGGTTTCCTGCCGCCGGCTGACAACCGCAACCGCATGTGGGCCGGTGGGCGCATCGAGTTCCTGCAGGCACTGCGGGCCGGTGAGGCGGCGACCCGCGTGTCGACCATTACCCAAGTCGAAGAGAAAACCGGTCGCACCGGTTCGCTGCTGTTTGTCACCGTGCGCCACGACTATTCCCAGGACGGTCGCCTGGCGATCCGTGAGGAACAGGACATCGTCTACCGCGAACCCACACCGCCCAAATCCGGCAGCGGTTATGCGCTGGAGCAGGGCGAATGGTCTGAAGCCGTCGATCCCACGCCCACCCTGCTGTTTCGCTACAGCGCCGTGACCTTCAACGGGCATCGCATTCACTACGACTACCCCTATGTCACCGGCACCGAAGGCTATTCAGGCCTGGTGGTGCATGGGCCGCTGATCGCCACCCTGAGCCTGCGCGCATTCTGCCGCGCCAACCCTGGCGCCACCTTGCGCCGTTTTGCCTATCGCGGCGTGCGCCCGTTGATTGCGCCGCAGCCGTTTGAAGTGGGCGGCCGCGTGATCGAAACCGGTGTGGCGCAGCTGTGGGCCGGCAACGTCGATGGCCTGGCGCAGCAAGCCAGCGTGCATTTCGAATAATCCAAGAACAACAGGTGGAGAGCCGTTAATGAACCCCAATGACAATGAAGAACTCAATGCCATCCGCGAAGGTGTGCGCGCTTTGTGCGCCGAATTCGATGCCGCGTACTGGCGCAGGATTGATGAGGAAAAAGGCTTCCCCGAAGCCTTCGTCAAGGCACTGACCGACGCCGGCTGGCTGTCGGCGATGATCCCCGAAGAGTACGGCGGCTCCGGCCTGGGCCTGGCGGAAGCCTCGGTGATCCTTGAAGAAGTGAACCGCTGCGGCGGCAACTCCGGCACCGTACACGGCCAGATGTACAACATGTTCACCCTGTTGCGGCACGGCAGCGAGGCACAGAAACGCTTCTACCTGCCCAAGCTTGCGAGCGGCGAATTGCGCCTGCAATCCATGGGCGTGACCGAGCCCACCACCGGCACCGATACCACCAAGATCAAGACCACCGCGATAAAACGCGGCGACAAGTACGTGATCAACGGCCAGAAAGTGTGGATCTCGCGGATCCAGCATTCCGACCTGATGATCCTGCTGGCGCGCACCACGCCATTGGCCGAGGTGAAGAGAAAATCCGAAGGCATGTCGATCTTCCTGGTGGACCTGCGCGAAGCCATCGGCAACGGCCTGACCGTGCAGCCCATCGCCAATATGGTCAACCACGAAACCAACGAGCTGTTCTTCGACAACCTGGAGTTGCCCCTGGACAGCCTCATCGGCGAAGAGGGCAAGGGCTTTAAATACATCCTCGACGGCCTCAACGCCGAGCGCACGCTGATCGCCGCCGAGTGTATCGGTGATGGCCGCTGGTTTATCGAAAAGGCCAGTGCTTATGCCCGCGACCGCGTGGTGTTTGGCCGGCCCATCGGGCAGAACCAGGGCGTGCAGTTTCCGATTGCTGAAGCACATATCGAGATCGAAGCGGCCGACCTGATGCGTTGGCGTGCCTGCGAGGAATACGACAGCGGCGCCAATGCCGGGGCCAGCGCCAACATGGCCAAGTACCTGGCGGCCAAGGCGTCCTGGGAAGCGGCCAACGCCTGCCTGCAAACCCACGGCGGTTTCGGCTTTGCCTGCGAATACGACGTGGAGCGCAAATTCCGCGAGACGCGCCTGTACCAGGTGGCGCCGATCTCCACCAACCTGATCCTGTCCTACGTGGCCGAGCATCTGCTCGAACTGCCACGCAGCTTCTGAGGGCCTGACCATGAGCCATACCCAAGCCTTGTGTCGGTTCCTCGCCGAACTGGATTACGCGCAACTGCCGGAAGATGTGCTGGCGCGCACCGAAGATTTGTACCTGGACTGGCTGGCCTCGGCGCTGGCAAGCCAGGGCGCGCACCCGATTCCGTTGTTCGAGCGTTATGCGCAGAAAATGGGCCCCAGCAGCGGTCCGGCGCAGGTGATCGTCAATGGCGGCAGCACCAGCGCGTATTTCGCCGCGCTGGTCAACGCAGCTTCATCCCATCTGGTCGAGCAGGACGACCTGCACAACAGCTCCGTGCTGCACCCGGCGACCGTGGTATTTCCAGCAGCGCTGGCGGCCGCCCAGGACCTCGGCAAATCCGGCCGCGATTTGCTGCTGGCGTCGGTAGCCGGTTATGAAGCGGGTATCCGCATCGGCGAATTCATGGGCCGTTCCCACTACCGTATCTTTCACACCACGGCCACCGTCGGCACGTTGGCGGCGGCGGTAGCCGTAGGCAAGTTGCTGGATTTCAACGAAGAACAATTCATCAACCTGCTCGGCAGCGCGGGCACCCAGGCGGCCGGGTTGTGGGAGTTCCTGCGCGATGCCGCCGATTCCAAGCAACTGCACACGGCGAAAGCGGCGGCGGACGGCTTGCTCGCCGCTTACCTCACGGCGGACGGCCTGACCGGCGCGCGCAATATTCTGGAGGGCGATCAAGGTCTGGCGGCCGGTATGTCCCGTGATGCCGAGCCTGCCAAGTTGTCCGCCGACCTGGGCAGCCGCTGGGCGTTGCTGGAAACCTCGTTCAAGTTCCACGCCTCATGCCGCCATACCCATCCGGCCGCCGATGCGCTGTTGGATTTGATGCAACGCGAAGGCCTGCACGCCGAACAGATCGCCCACGTGGAAACACGCGTGCACCAAGGCGCCATCGATGTATTGGGCAGGGTGAAAGTACCGACCAGCGTGCACCAGGCCAAGTTCTCCATGGGCACCGTGCTGGGCCTGATTGCCGTGCATGGCAAGGCCGGGCTCACCGAGTTCCATGAGCTGGCGTTGACCGATCCAGCGGTCTCGGCGTTTCGCGACAAGGTCAGCATGACCCTCGACCCCGACGTCGACGGTGCTTACCCGCAACGCTGGCTCGGTCGCGTCACCGTCACCACGCTGGATGGCCGCACGCTGCACGGCGCCATCGACGAGCCCAAAGGCGATCCGGGCAACACCCTGAACCGTGAGGAGTTGGCTGATAAATTCCAGCGCCTCAGCCAATTCAGCAACGCCCGCACACCGGCCCAGGCCAATGCCCTGATCGACAAGGTCTGGGACCTGCGCAACGCCGCATCCATGGCCGACTGGCTTTGAGGAACTGTCATGACTAACCCAAGACCGCTGGACGGCATCACCGTTGTCAGCCTGGAACACGCGATTGCCGCGCCATTCTGTACCCGTCAACTGGCCGACCTGGGCGCCCGCGTGATCAAGGTGGAACGCCCCGGCGCAGGCGACTTTGCCCGTGGCTATGATGAACGTGTGCGTGGCCTGGCTTCGCATTTCGTGTGGACCAACCGCTCCAAGGAAAGCCTGACGCTGGACCTCAAGCAGGACGAGGCGGGCACTATTCTCGATACCTTATTGGCTGACGCCGACGTACTGGTACAGAACCTCGCGCCCGGCGCCGCCGCGCGCATGGGCTTGTCGTTCGAGGCGTTGCATGCGCGCTTCCCACGCCTGATCGTCTGCGATATTTCCGGCTATGGCGAAGGCGGGCCGTACGAAAAGAAAAAGGCCTATGACCTGCTGATCCAGAGCGAAGGCGGCTTTCTCTCCGTCACCGGCGGCCCTGGCGACGACCAGATGGCCAAGGCCGGTTGTTCCATCGCGGACATCTCGGCGGGCATGTACGCCTACAGCGGCATCCTCTCGGCGCTGCTGCTGCGCGGCAAGACGGGGAAGGGCAGTCGCATCGATGTGAGCATGCTGGAAAGCCTGGTGGAATGGATGGGCTACCCGATGTACTACGCGTTCGACGGCGCACCGCAGCCGCCGCGTGCCGGGGCGGCGCACTCGACGATCTATCCCTATGGACCGTTTCCCACCGGCGACGGCGGCACGGTAATGCTCGGCCTGCAGAATGAACGCGAATGGGCGGCGTTCTGCGACAAGGTGCTGCTCACCCCGTCCTTGGCGACTGACGAGCGTTTCTCCGCCAACTTCAAGCGCTCTGCCAACCGCGACGTGCTGCGCCAGATCATCGTGGACAGCTTTGCGCAGTTGGATGCCGAGGCGGTGATCCAGCGCCTGGAAGACGCACAGATCGCCAGCGCCCGGGTCAACGATATGCAAGGCGTGTGGGATCACCCGCAGCTCAAGGCCCGTGACAGTTGGCGCGAAGTCGACAGCCCGGCCGGTGCGTTGCCATCGCTGTTGCCGCCGGCGCGCAATGCTGCGTTCACCCCGCGCATGGACGCTGTTCCAGGTTTGGGGCAGCACAGCCAAGGCATTCTCGAAGGGCTCGGTTACGCCGCAGACGCCATCGACAGCCTGCGCACGCGCGGTGTGATCTAACCATAAGGAATTCTACAAATGCCCAAGCCATTGGTTCGTTCGGCGTTGTTTGTACCCGGTAGCCGACCGGAGCGATTTTCCAAAGCCTTGGCCAGCGGTGCCGACGCGGTGATCGTGGATTTTGAGGATGCGGTGGAAGAGCCGCTCAAGCGCCAGGCGCGGGATAACCTTGGAGCGTTTTTGACCGCCAACCCCGCCGCCCAGGTGTGGGTGCGGATCAACGCGCCGGAACATGCCGAGCACTTTGAGGATGTGGCGTTCTGCAAGGCGCATCCGAATGTGGCAGGCGTGCTGTTGCCGAAGGTCGAAAGCGCAGCCCAGGTCGCCGTGGTGGCGGCCACCGGCAAAGTCATCTGGCCCATCATCGAGAGTGCGCGGGGTTTGCTGGCGGTGGCCGAGATAGCCCATGCAGCGCAGGTAGAACGCCTGTCGTTCGGCGGGTTGGACCTGGCGCTGGACCTGAACCTGAGCAGCCATTCCACGGCCGCGCAGTTCGCCCTGGACCAGGCGCGCCTGGCGTTGATCGTGCATTCCCGTGCCGCCGGCCTGGTCGCACCGCTGGACGGCGTGCACCCGGCCATTGACGACCCCGAAGGCCTGCGCCGCTCGATTCGGCATGCCTATGAGATGGGGTTTGCCGGCGCGTTGTGTATCCACCCCAAGCAGGTGGCGGTGATTCACCAGGCGTTGGCGCCCAGCGCCGAAGACCTGGCCTGGGCCCAGCGGGTGGTGGAGGCCGGCGCCCATGGGGCAGGGGCCTATCAGATCGATGGGCAGATGGTGGATGCGCCGGTGTTGCTGCGCGCGCAACGGCTGCTGGCCGCTCAG
Organism: Pseudomonas sp. FH1; assembly: GCF_000510895.2. Classification (NCBI taxonomy): domain Bacteria; kingdom Pseudomonadati; phylum Pseudomonadota; class Gammaproteobacteria; order Pseudomonadales; family Pseudomonadaceae; genus Pseudomonas; species Pseudomonas sp. FH1. Next base: position 107,492 of record NZ_AOHM01000005.1, on the reverse strand, counting down.
ATCTAGCGTTCGTCCAGGCCGAACGCAGGTATCAAAAAATCGAAATTCACTACACGCGTGACATCAGGCACCTTGCCCTACAACACAACAATAAGAAGGTGATTTCCCATGCTCAAGCTTTCCCGGGCGCTGCTGTGCGCCGCCACCTTGTTTGCCGCGGGCCTGGCCCAGGCGGCGGACCCGATTGTCATCAAGTTCGCCCACGTGGTTGCCGAAAACACCCCCAAAGGCCAGGGCGCGTTGCTGTTCAAGAAACTCGCGGAAGAACGCCTGCCCGGTAAGGTCAAGGTCGAGGTGTACCCGAACTCGTCGCTGTTCGGCGATGGCAAGGAAATGGAAGCGCTGCTGCTGGGCGACGTGCAGATGCTCGCGCCGTCCCTGGCCAAGTTCGAGCAGTACACCAAGCAAGTGCAGATCTATGACCTGCCGTTCCTGTTCAACGACCTGGCTGCGGTCGACCGTTTCCAGGCGGCCCAGGGCAAGGAATTGCTGACCTCCATGCAGGACAAGAACATCCTCGGCCTGGCCTATTGGCACAACGGTCTCAAGCAACTCTCGTCGAACAAGGCGCTGCATGAGCCCAAGGACGCCCGTGGCCTGAAATTCCGCGTGCAGGCGTCAAGCGTGCTGGAAGAGCAGTTCAAGGCGATCCGCGCCAACCCGCGCAAGATGAGTTTTGCCGAGGTGTATCAAGGCTTGCAGACCGGCACCGTAAATGGCACCGAGAACACCTGGTCGAACTACGAAAGCCAGAAGGTCAACGAGGTGCAGAAGTACTTCACCGAGTCCAACCATGGCCTGATCGACTACATGGTGATCACCAACGCCAAGTTCTGGAACGGCCTGCCACCGGACATCCGCAGCACGCTGGAGCAGATCATGGTCGAGGTCACCGTCGAGGTGAACAAGCAGGCCGAAGCGCTGAATCAGTCAGCCAAGCAGAAGATCGTCGATTCCAAGACCAGCGAAATCATCGAACTGACCCCGGAGCAACGCCAGCTGTGGCGCGAAGCCATGCGCCCGGTGTGGCAGAAGTTCGAGGGTGAGATCGGGGCTGACCTGATCAAGGCGGCAGACGCGTCTAACCAGTAAGCGCGGGTGGTACCGAGCGCCAATGTGGGAGCGGGCTTGCTCGCGAAAGCGGTGGGTCAGTCACCAGGGTTATCAACTGACAGACTGCATTCGCGAGCAAGCCCGCTCCCACATTTAGAGCCGGTTCCATCCTGAGCCTTGCATTACCCATCTCATTTTCGCGAGGTTTTGCCATGCAAACGCTAAGGCGCGTCTGGGAGCACCTGGAGGAAGGTTTTATTGCCTTCCTGCTGGCCGCCATGACCCTGGTGACATTCGTCTACGTCATGCTCAACAACATCTACACGCTGTTCTTTGCCCTGGCAGACAAGTGGGCGTTGAGCAGCAACTTCTTCAATGCCCTGGGCGATCACACCATGACCTGGGCCCAGGACATGACCTGGAGCGTGGCGCTGACCAAGGCCATGTTCGGCTGGCTGATCTTCTTCGGTATCTCCTACGGCGTGCGTACCGCCGGCCACCTTGGCGTGGATGCATTGGTGAAGCTGACCAAGCGCCCGGTACAACGTGTACTCGGCATGCTCGCGTGCCTGTGCTGCCTGGCGTATGCCGGGCTGTTCATGGTCGCCAGCTACAAGTGGGTGAGCGCCGTGATGGGCGCGCATATCGGCGCCGAAGACCTCGACCAGTACGGCGTGGACGTCGGTGACATCGTGGTGATCGTGCCTATCGGATTTGCCATGGTCTTCATCCGTTACCTGGAAATTTTCTACCGCATCTTTACCCACCGTCAGGTCGGGTTGGGGCTGGCCGACGAGGCTGGTGAGGCCAGCAAATTGGCCGGCAGCCATGAGGAGCGTCACTGATGGCCGTGCTCTGTCTATTCCTGTTGTTGTTTGTGTTCATGTTCCTCGGCGTGCCCATCGCGATTTCCCTGGGGCTGTCCGGCGCCGTGTCGATCCTGATGTTCAGCCAGGACTCGGTGAGTTCCCTGGCCATCAAGCTGTTCGAGACCTCTGACGCCTATACTTTCCTGGCGATTCCGTTCTTCCTGCTCTCCGGCGCGTTCATGACCACCGGCGGTGTGGCGCAACGCCTGATCGACTTTGCCAACGCCTGTGTCGGCCATATCCGTGGCGGCCTGGCGATTGCGGCGGTGCTGGCGTGCATGCTGTTTGCGGCGCTGTCCGGTTCGTCACCGGCAACGGTGGCGGCGGTGGGCTCGATTGCCGTGGCGGGCATGGTGCGTTCCGGTTACCCGAAGGAGTTCGGCGCCGGGATCATCTGTAACGCGGGCACCTTGGGCATCCTGATTCCGCCGTCGATCGTGATGGTGGTGTACTCGGCGGCCACCGAAACCTCGGTCGGCAAGCTGTTCATGGCCGGGGTGATTCCGGGATTGCTGCTGGGCCTGATGCTGATGATCGCGATCTATATCGTCGCGCGCATCAAGAAGCTGCCAGCCCAGCCACGGGCGACCTTCCGCGAGTGGCTGACCTGCGCGCGCCGTGCGTTCTGGGGCCTGTTGCTGCTGGTGATCATCCTCGGCGGCATCTACAGCGGCATGTTCACTCCGACCGAAGCGGCGGCGGTGGCGGCGGTGTACTCGGCGTTTGTTGCGCTGTTCGTCTACAAAGATATGAAGCTGCGCGATTGCCCCAAGGTGCTGCTGGAGTCCGGGCGCCTGGCGATCATGCTGATGTTCATCATCGCCAACGCCATGCTGTTTGCCCATGTGCTGACCACCGAGCAGATCCCCCAGGAAATCACCGCGTGGGTGATCTCCGAAGGGCTGACGCCGATTGGTTTCCTGATCATGGTCAACGTGGTGCTGCTGGTGGCGGGCAGCTTCATGGAGCCTTCGGCCATCGTGCTGATCCTGGCGCCGATCTTTTTCCCGATTGCCATGAAGCTGGGCATTGACCCGATTCACCTGGGCATCGTGATGGTGGTGAACATGGAGATCGGCCTGGTGCATCCGCCGGTGGGGTTGAACCTGTTCGTGACCTCGGCGGTGACGGGGCTGAGCCTGGGGCAGACCATTCGTGCGGCGTTGCCGTGGTTGATGATTCTGTTGGTGTTCCTGATCATGGTCACCTACTTGCCGTTTATCTCCCTTGCACTGCCGCACTGGCTCGGTATGTAACCGGCTACCGGGTTCTGGGGATCAGTGGTCCAGCGCGCTCAAGATCGCATGGGCCACTTTCACCCGTTCCCCGTTCGGGTAGTTTTTGTTGGCCAGGATCACGACCCCCATTTCCTTGCTCGGCACATACGCCACATACGCGCCAAAGCCGTTGGTGGAGCCGGTTTTGTTCACCAGTGTGTCGGCGTGCGGCGCCTGCGCTGGGGTCAGCCAGTTGACCGGATGCGGCTCCATCGCCATTTTTGTCGAGTTGCCATCCACCAGGGCATCCAGCTTGATCGGGTACGGGTACATCTCCCAGCCCAGCCCCTGGGTCATGCGCTCGACCGTGTAGTAGCCGGTGTGCGTGGTGGTAATGGCTTGTTGCAGCACTGGGTCCAGTGTTGCCGGGCGCATATTGACCTCTACGTAATGCAACAGGTCCGAAGCGCTGGTCTTGATGCCGTAGGCTTCGCTGTCCATCGCACCGGGGCCGACGCGCACGGGTTTGCCGTCCTTGCCATAGCCCTGGGCGTACAGGTTCATCTGGCTCTTGGGAACAGTGATGAACGTGTGCTTGAGCCCCATTTTCGGTAGCAGGGTTTTCTCCATCAGTTGATCAAACGGCTGCTTCAGGCTCTGCGCCGCCAGGTAGCCGAACAGGCCCAGGCTTGGGTTGGAATACAGGCGCTGGGTGCCGGGGGCGAAGTCGGGTTTCCACTGCTGGAAGTAGCTGATCATGTGCTGGGTATTGTCCGCTTCGCGGGGGAATTGCAGCGGCAGGCCACCGGCGGTGTAGGTGCCCAGGTTGAGCACGCTGATGTGGTCGAACTTGCCGCCGCGCAACGCTGGCAGGTACTGGCTGGCCGGGTCGGTGAGGGTCAGTTTGCCGCTCGCCACGGCATAGCCGGCGAGGGTGGCGGTGAAGGTCTTGCTCACCGAGCCAATTTCAAACAGCGTGTTTTCACTGACGGGCTGTTTGGCGTCTTTACTGGCCACGCCGTAGTTAAAGTATTGCGCCTTGCCGTCTTTGATGACACCGACAACGAGACCTGGAATAGACTGTTGCTGCATCAGCGGCTTGACGCTGGCGTCCACCTCGGCGCGCAGGTCGTCGGCGGCCAGGCAGTGGCCGGTGGCGAGAAATAACGCCAGGGCGCCAAAGTTACGCACTCCGGACAGGGAGAGTTGAGGCATGATATCGCTTCCATGAGAGTGATCGATTGAATGAAGAGCCTGCGCGGGCGTGGCCAATGTAGGCAGTTCGCGGGCGTTGGGCAAACGATGATATCTCGCACCTGCCATTAGATTAATTGGGGTCAAGCATGCTGCGCTCCCATCTTCCCCTCAATGCCCTGCGCGCCTTTGAAGCCTCGGCCCGGCATTTGAGCTTTACCCGCGCCGCCATCGAGTTGTGCGTGACCCAGGCGGCGGTCAGCCATCAAGTCAAAAGCCTGGAAACGCAGTTGAACGTGACATTGTTCAAGCGCCTGCCCCGTGGCCTGATGCTCACCAGCGAGGGCGAAACCTTGTTGCCGGTGGTGCGAGATTCGTTTGACCGCATCGCCCAGACTTTGAGCCAATTCGAAGGCGGGCATTACCGCGAGGTACTCACGGTGGGCGCGGTGGGCACCTTTGCGGTGGGCTGGTTGCTGCCACGGCTGCCCGAGTTCCAGGCGCGTTACCCGTTTATCGACCTGCGCCTGTCCACCCACAACAACCGTGTCGACGTGGCGGCTGAAGGCCTGGATTACGCGATCCGCTTCGGCGCGGGTGCCTGGCACGGCACTGAAGCCTGCGAGTTGCTGGAAGCGCCTCTCACCGTACTCTGTGTGCCGCAGTTGGCCGAGCAACTGCACGCACCGCAAGACTTGCTTAAACACACCTTGCTGCGCTCCTACCGCGCCGATGAATGGAACCTGTGGTTCCAGGCCGCCGGTTTGCCAGCCGATACCCTGGTGCCGCGCAGTATCGTGTTCGATTCTTCGTTGGCGATGATGGAAGCCGCCTTGCAAGGCATCGGAATAGCACTGGCACCGGCAATGATGTTTTCGCGGCAACTGGAGAGCGACGTGATCCGCCAGCCGTTCGACGTCGGCATCAGCACGGGCAGCTATTGGTTGACGCGTTTGCAGTCGCGGGCTGGAACACCAGCAATGTTGGCGTTCAAGGGATGGTTGCAGGAGCGGGTCGCGCAGCACTGAAGGGTTTTATTTTTGAAACATAATGAAACATTTTCTGAAGGGCAGCGCTCTACCGCAACACCTGTCTTGAGTTATTCCATGAAAACACCGCGCCCCTCCGCCCGTATGTCCCACCTGACCCAATTGCGAAACCTCAAGATGGCGCGCTCGGCCCACGCCTACGTGCGCGGCAGCACCGTGCAATTCTACGAGTGGTTGCACAGCCAGCCCGGCAGGCGTCTACCCCATGGCCCGGCGATCTGGATCTGTGGCGATTGCCATGCCGGCAACCTGGGACCGACCGGCGACAGCAAGGGCCGTATTGACATGCACATCCGCGACCTCGACCAGACGGTGATCGGCAACCCCGCTCACGACCTGGTGCGCCTGGCGTTGTCCCTGGCCACTGCCGCGCGCGGTTCGGACCTGCCCGGAGTCACCACCGCACGCATGCTCGAAGAAATGATGGTGGGCTACGAACAGGCGTTCAAGGATAAACCCGACGAAGCCCCGCCGCGTCCGTCCCAGGTCAAGGCCGGCATGCGCAGTGCCGTGGAGCGCACCTGGAAAAACCTGGCGCGTGAACGTATTGAAAACGCCCGGCCGAGCATTCCTTTGGGCAAGCATTTCTGGTCGTTGTCGCGGGCCGAAAAAAACGCGCTGGAAACCCTGTGTGCCTCGGATGACATCCATCAATTGGTCACCTCGCTCAAAGGGCGCCCCAAGGATGCCAGGGTCGAGTTGCTGGATTCGGCCTATTGGGTCAAGGGCTGCAGCTCGCTCGGTTTGTTGCGTTATGCCGCCTTGCTCGGCGTCGGCGACAAGGATGACCAGGCGTATTGCCTGATCGACATCAAGGAAGCCGTCGGCGCGGCGGCACCCCGTGTGGCGCGGGCGAAAATGCCCAGGGACAATGGTCGCCGTGTGGTGGAGGGCGCGCGTCAGCTTTCACCGGGCCTGGGGGAGCGCATGGTGGCGACACGATTTCTGGATCATGGGTTCTTTATCCGCGAACTGTTGCCCCAGGACATGAAGTTGGAGCTGGACGAGTTGAGCGAGATCGACGCCATGCACGCGGCGGGTTATCTGGCACGGGTCGTGGGCATTGCGCATGCCCGGCAGATGGACCGTGCTACACGCAAAGACTGGATGGCGGTGCTGCAGGAGAACCGCTCCAGGCAGTTGGATGCGCCGTCATGGTTATGGAGCAGTGTTGTGCAACTGGTGGGTAGCCATGAGCAGGGCTACCTCGACCATTGCCGGCGTTACGCGCTGGAGCACTAGGCCAAGTATTTATTGAACCAACCGAGCGTCCTTTCCCACGCCAGATTCGCCGCCGCCTCGTCATAGCGTGGCGTCGAATCATTATGGAAGCCATGGTTGGCGCCTTTGTAGATATACGCTTCATACGTGGTTCCGGCGGACTTGAGCGCCTGCTCATACGCCGGCCAACCCTCGTTGATCCGCGTGTCCAGTTCACCGAAGTGCAACATGATCGGCGCCTTGATCCGGGGCACGTCCTTGGCCTCCGGCTGGCGTCCATAGAACGACACCGCCGCGCCCAGTTCCGGGTAGGCCACCGCCGCCGCGTTGGTCACGCCGCCGCCATAACAGAAGCCGGTAATCCCGACCTTGCCGGTGCTGCGGTCGTGGTGCATCAGCCATTCGATGGCGGCGAAGAAGTCGTTCATCAGCTTGGTCGGGTCGACGGTCTGTTGCAGGGCCACGCCTTTTTCGTCGTTGCCGGGGTAGCCGCCCACCGAGGTCAGGCCGTCCGGGGCCAGGGCGATGAAGCCGGCCTTGGCCAGGCGTCGGGCGACGTCTTCGATGTAGGGGTTGAGGCCGCGGTTTTCGTGGACCACCACCACCGCCGGCAGCTTGCCCGTGGCCTTGGCCGGGCGCACCAGGTAGCCGCGCACCGTGCCGTTGCCTTTGGGCGATGGGTAGGTGATGTAGTCGGCGACGATGTCCGGGTCGGTGAATTTCACCTGCTCGGCCAGCGCGTAGTTGGGGCTCAGGGCTGCGAGCAGGGCCGAAGCGGTGAGGCCGCCAAAGGTGAACAGCGCAGCGCGGTCGAGAAATTCGCGGCGGTTGATCTTGCCGTGGGCGTAGCCGTCATAGAGTTCCAGCAGTTCGGGGGCAAAGTCTTTCGCGGTGAGACGAGTCATCGGTGTATCCTCGATTAGCGGTGGCGGTCAATGTAGCCCAGGATTAGCCTTCGCGACCATGGGCGGCGGCGGCCAATTGGCCGGTGTCGACACGCACGAAGATCGAATCGCCGATGGCGGTCAGCACGTCACCGGCGTACACCTCGCAGATCACGCGGGTCTTGCGTCCCACGTCATCGTCGACCCGCGCGCGCAGGGTGAGGGTGATGCCCATGGGCGTCGGCTTGATGAATTTGATGCCCAGGTTGCCGGTGACGCAGTCGATGCGCGGCAGGCTGCCGGGTTCGCGCGCTTCGGCGCGGTAGTGGTAGGCCATGGCGGTCCAGTTGGAGTGGCAGTCCACCAGCATGGCGATCAGGCCGCCGTAGACCAGGTCGGGCCAGCCGCTGTAATGGGCCTCGGGCAGGTGTTCGGCGACCAGGTGGATGCCGTCCGCGTCCCAGCGGCTTTTGATGTGCAGGCCGTGGGGGTTGCTGCCACCGCAGCCGTAGCAGATGCCTTCCGGCGCGGTGAGGTCCTGGAGTGAGGGGGTGTGCATGCAACATCCTTATTATGGGTGGGGCGACTACTCTGTTTAGCAGGACAAACGCCCGAATGGAATAAATCCCTGGTATGGCGTGTTAGTTCAGTACCTGTGTCCTTTCCTTTGCGGAGCGTTGCATGAAACGTCTTATGTCCCCGGTCACCGTACTGGCCTTGATCCTTGCTTATGGTTCCAGCGCTCAGGCGGTGGAGTACAAGGACGTCAACCGCACCGCCAGCCAGATCAGCTTCACCTACAAGCAATTGGGCCAGCGGGTGTACGGCACGTTCAGCGAGTTTGAAGGCACCTTGACCTTCGACACGCTAAAGCCGGAGACCGGGCATGCCTTGCTCAAGATCCAGCTGGCGAGCATCGACGCGGGTAGTCCGGACGCGAATGACGAGCTGCAACGCGCGTCCTGGTTTGATACCGCGACGTTTCCGGTGGGTGTGTACGAGTCCACCGGTGTCAAAGCCTTGGGCGACAACCGCTACACGATCAGCGGCAACCTGACCATCAAGGGCACCACGCGCCCGGTGGACGTGGACGTGGTGCTCAAGGAGCAGAGCGGCATTGGTGTGTTCGACGGTGAGTTCGTCCTCAAGCGTGGTGACTTCAAGATCGGCGAGGGTGAGTGGGCCGGCAACAGCGTGGTGTCCAACGACATCAACATCAAGTTCAAGATGGTCGCGCCGCAGCGTTAACGGGCGAACTTCTTTGCGCCGGCCACGCAGCCGATCACCGCGACCGTCACCAGCACCATCCCCAGGCTGACCTGCTCATGCAGCAGGCCCGCCGCCAGCGCCAGCCCGAAAAACGGCTGCAGCAACTGCAACTGGCCGACGGCGGCAATACCACCCTGGGCCAGCCCGCGATACCAGAACACAAAGCCGATCAACATGCTGAACAGCGACACGTAGCCCAGGCTCAACCAGGCGGGCAGGCTGATGCCGCTGAAGGTCGACGGCGCAAGCATCAGGCTCAACGGCGCCACCACCGGTATCGACACCACCAGCGCCCAGCAGATCACCTGCCAACCGCCCAGGCTGCGCGACAGCTTGGCGCCTTCGGCATAACCCAGGCCGCACACCAGTACCGCCAGCAGCATCAGCAGATCGCCGGCCGGTGCGGCGCTCAAGCCTTGGGCCACGGCATAACCCATCACCAACCCACTGCCCAGGATCGAGAACAGCCAGAACACCGGGCGTGGCCGCTCGCCGCCGCGCAACACGCCAAATACGGCCGTGGCCAGGGGCAGCAGGCCAATGAATACGATGGAGTGGGCCGAGGTCACGTATTGCAGCGCCAGGGCGGTGAGCAAGGGAAACCCGATCACCACGCCCAAGGCGACAATCGCCAGCGGCACCCACTGATTGCGCGCGGGGCGTTTTTCCTTGAACAGCCACAGCAGGATCACGCCAAGGAAGGCGGCGATCGCGGCACGGACCATGGTGAGAAACACCGGGTCGAATTCCATCACGGCCAATCGGGTGGCGGGCAATGAGCCGCTGAAAATCACCACGCCAATAAAGCCGTTGATCCAGCCCTGGGTGCTGGTATCCAGGGTGTTGAGGGGGGATGTACGTTCCATGAGGGAGTGCCCGTAGCCGGAGGGGTTGCGTTCTGGCCATCCTAGGGGCGAGCATTAGGACAATCAAAAAATTGTCATGGATACATCCCAATGCCACGCGCCCGCTACAAGTCCCTGGTCGATACCTTTGCCGAAGCCATCCGCAGCGGCAACATGCCGCCCGGCACGCGTCTGCCGACGCACCGGCAACTGGCCGCCGAGCATGGCCTGGCGCTGGTCACCGCCAGCCGCGTGTACACCGAGCTTGAAGCCATGGGTTTGGTCAGCGGCGAAACCGGGCGTGGCACCTTCGTGCGCGAGATCGCGTTGCCGCCAGGGCAGGGCAGTGGGCAGATGACGGTGACGGCGGGCATGCTCGACCTCAATTTCAATTACCCCTCGTTGCCGGGCCAGGCGGAGCTGTTGCGCACGGCGTTGCGCCAACTGGCGCTGTCTGGCGACCTCGAAGCACTGTTGCGTTACCAGCCCCACGCCGGGCGCCTGCATGAGCGCGCAGCCTTTGCGCGGCATTTGCTCAGTCGCGGGCTCAGTGTCGACGCCGAGCAGGTGCTGCTGGTCAGCGGCGCCCAGCATGGCCTGGCGGTGACGATGATGGCGCTGCTCAAACCCGGCGATGTGATTGCGGTGGATGCGTTGACCTATTCGGGGTTCAAGGTGCTGGCCGAGACCCTGCACCTGGAAATTGTCGCGATCCCGGTGACGCCGACCGGCCCGGATCTGCAGGCCTTGCAAAACCTGTGTCGCAAGCGGCCCGTGCGCGCCGTGTACAGCATGCCGACCCTGCACAATCCCCTCGGTTGGGTGATGGCTCTGTCCCAGCGCGAACGGCTGGTGTCCATCGCCCGTCAGCACAATCTGATGATCATTGAAGACGCGGCCTACGCGTTCCTCGCTGAAGACGCACCGCCACCGGTGGCGACGCTAGCGCCAGAACGCACGGTGTACGTGGGCGGGCTGTCGAAAAGTGTCGCGACCGGCCTGCGCGTGGGGTTTATCGCGGCGCCGATGGAATGGGTAAAGACGCTGGAGCGCACCATCATGGCCACTACCTGGAATGTGCCCGGTGTGATGAGCGCCATAGCGGTGGCCTGGCTGGAGGATGGCACGGTGGCGCAGCTTGAGGCGCAAAAGCGCGAGGATGCCCAGGCGCGACAGGCCCTGGCGGCTCAGGTGTTCAAAGGACTGGCGTACATCAGCCATCCCTCGTCCTACTTCTTGTGGCTACCCCTGGCGGAAGACGCCCGGGCCGATCAGATCGCCATGGCCTTGCAGCGTGACAACATCGCCGTGTCGACCGCCGAGCCGTTCGCCGTCTCGGCGCATGTCCCGCATGCGTTGCGGTTGGCCTTGGGTTCGGTGCCGATCTCGGCACTGCGCGAAGCGTTGCTCAAGGTGCGCAAGGTGGTGGCGTGGTGAGCCGGTTTCAGCGGCTCACCGCAAGGTATCAGTACTTGTAGGCCTGACGCCCGATCAGCAGCCATTTGCCTTTTTGCTTCTGCCAGACCTGGAAGTTGTCGATGTCGGTAGGCACTTCAACCCCGCTGTTCACCGCCAGGGCGTGGAAGTGGTTGCGTACCAGTGCGGTGTCGCCTTGCAGGGTGATGGTCTGGTTTTGCATTTCCAGGGTCTTGAAGGCGCTGGTATGGGTTTCCAGGTCAGCGATGAATTGGTCTTTGTTCTGCACCTTGCCGCTGGAGTGGCCGTAGGTGAGCTTGTCGGCCGTCAGCGCGTGAAGCTGCTTGAGGTCCAGGTGCAGCATGGCTTGGGTCAGTTGGTCGACCGCTTGGGCCACATCCTTCTCGGCTGGGGCAGGCGCGGCTGCGACGTAACCGGTGAACAGGCACAGAAAACCGATCAGCACTTTGACGTTTTGCATGGGTGTTTCCTTATTGTTGTTGGGGGCTGGCACGACAGCTTAAGTCGTCGTACAACCATGCAATATTTCGGGTGAGGAAGGAAAGTGAAATTTCGAAATATCTTGAAAAGATTAGACTTGAAGGCGTTATAAACCACAGGTCGACTTATACGATGTCCCAACACATTGATTGAATCATGCCTCGCTTCCTGTGCCAGTAGCACATCGCTATGCTACTGCCGAAACCTGACACTGCCCGAGAGACAAAATGGATTTTGACTGGCACAGCGACACCCTTACCCGCGCCACTCCGGTAACCCCGCACTACAAAAACACTCAAAACGTACGCCGCTTCATGCTTGAGCACTGCGGCCCAGGGTTCAAGTTCGACCGGCCGTTCATGGCCTGGATCCGCAACGAGGTGCCCAAGACCCTGGGCGACGTGGTGGATGAGTGGCAACGCCGAAACGAGGATTCACGCCTATGACACCCGACGAAAAATACCAGGCCGCCCAGCTACGCCTCGGCTATCAGCTGGACGAATTCAAAGTCGGTGGCAACTACACACCACTGGTCCGGGACGCCAACCACCTGTACATCAGCGGCCAGATTCCCCGGGTCGGCGATGCCATCGTGCTGCCGGGCAAGGTCGGAGACACCTTGACCTTGGCCCAGGCGCAAATCGCCGCCGGCATCAGCGCCTTGCGCTGCCTGGGTTTGCTCAAGCAGGCCTTGGGTTCGCTGGACCAGGTCAAGGCAATCCCGCGCATCACCGTTTACGTGCGCAGTGCCGAGGATTTTGATCAGCAGAGTGAAGTGGCCAACGGCGCGTCGGATTTGTTGCACGAGATTCTGGGTGCTGCCGGGGTGCACACGCGCACGTCGATTGGCGTGATGCAGTTGCCGAAATCGGCGGCGGTGGAGATCGACATGATTGCAGTGGCGCACGGCTGAGCCATCGATGCGGTAATCCTGTTGATTGCCGTGCTCCACATCGCCTGATTTGAAATACAGGCGAAAGTGTGGGAGCGGGCTTGCTCGCGAAAGCGGTGGATCAGTCAGCCTATTTGTGGCTGAAGGACCGTATTCGCGAGCAAGCCCGCTCCCACAGGTTTGACCGCGTTTAGCCTGCTGCCAGCGGCGGTGTACGTGGCGGAACCAGGCGCTTGCTGCCGGTTGCCTCATACGCCGACGCAAACCTCAGCAACGCCGAATCGTCATACGCCCGCCCGGCAAAGGTCAGGCCCACCGGCATGCCGATATCCGCCATCACGCCCATTGGCACGGTGACAGTCGGCACGCCGAGGTGGCGAATCGCGAGGTTGCCGTTGGCGACCCACACGCCGTTGCTCCAGGCGATATCGGCAGAGGCTTCGTTCACATCAGCATCCGCCGGGCCCACGTCAGCCACGGTCGGGAACAACACCGCGTCGAGCCCGAGCGTGTCCATCCAGTCTTCCAGGTCGATGCGGCGGGTTTGCTCCAGGCCGCGCAAGCCGTCGGGGACTGTGCTGATCTCGTTCCACGGAGTGATGCCGCGTTCGGCCATGCGCACGTATTCGTCCATGCCGGCGGCCAGATCGTCCTCACGGTTGGGCAGGGTGCCGGGGTCGTGGGGGAAGATCTTCGGCCCGTCCACATCCGCGAGGCGGTTGAGGGCCGGGTCGTTGTTGGCGCGCAGGAAATCATCGAAGGCCCAGGCCGACAGCTCCCACAGTTCATCGTGGAGGAACTCTTTGGAGACCAGGCCACGGGTAAACACGGTGGGTGCGCCAGGGCGGTCGCCTTCGCAGTTGGACACCAGCGGGAAGTCCACATCGATCACTTCGGCACCGGCGGCAACCAGGGCCTGGCGCGCGTCGTTCCACAGGTCGATCACGCTGGCGCGAGTGTTGATCTTCTGCCCGGTGGGGCCGCCGATGCCGGGCTTTTCACTGGTGCCGGCGTCGGGGTCGGCGTTGATGTACATGCGCGGCACGCCAAAGCGTTTGCCGACGAGGGATTCGGAACTCACGGCCAGTTCAGCGTAAGACGCCGGGCGCACCGAGGCGACGCTCGGGATCGGTACCCACGGCTGCAAACGCCAGAGGTCGCCACGGGTGTCCGGGTCTTCGGCCACCACCACATCGAGCACTTCCAGCAGGTCGGCCATGGTGCGGGCGTAAGGCACCACCACGTCCATGGTCGGTGTGAGCGGCCAGTTGCCGCGCACCGAAATCACGCCACGGGACGGCGTGTAGGCACACAGGCCATTGTTGGACGCCGGACCGCGTCCGCTGGACCAAGTCTCTTCGGCCACGCCAAACGCAGCAAAACTGGCCGCCGTCGCAGTGCCGGCGCCGTTGGACGAGCCGGAGGCAAACGGCGCCGTCAGGTAGTCGGCGTTATACGGGCTTTCGGCGCGGCCATACACGCCACGCTGCATGCCGCCATTGGCCATCGGCGGCATATTGGTCTTGCCCAGGCAGATGGCCCCGCCGCCGCGCAGGCGCTCGATGGTGAACGCGTCACGCTGGGCGACCAGTTGGGCAAACGCCGGGCTGCCGGAGGCTGCGGTCAGGCCCTTGACCAGGTAGCTGTCTTTGGCGGTGTAAGGAATACCATCCAATGGCCCCAAGGTTTCGCCTTTGGCCCGGCGCGCATCGGACGCCTCGGCTTCTTTCAGGGCGTCGGGGTTGCGCACCACCACGGCGTTCAAAGCGGTAGCGGTCTGCGGGCCGTCGTAGGCGTCGATCCGCGCCAGGTAGGCGTTGACCAGTTCAACGGCCGTGGTCTGGCCGGATTCCAGCGCAGCGCGCAATTGGGCAATGGAGACTTCGGTAACTTGCATCACGTTTTTTTCGCCGCCTTCAAGTGGGGGTATGGCGGCAGTCTACGGACAGATATTTCACAAAACCAGCGCGGCATACTCCGCATAAGCGCCGCGCATCACCTGCCAGGTGGCCTCGTCCGCAGGAATCAGATGTTCGATCCGCAGGGAAGTCAGGGTGATGTCCTGGGGCATGCCAAACGTGGTGAAGGTGGACAAAAAGCTCAGTTCACCCTGGCGTGAGCGCACGCGGGTCAGTACCAGCGGCGGCATCTGCGCGGGCAGTTCGGTGTTGGCCGGTGTCGGCAAACTCGCCAGTAATGCGGCCAGTTCGGGATTGCCCAACGCCTCACGGGTGGCGCGCTGCCAGGCCAGGGTGCGGATCTCCTCGGCATTGCTCAGGTGATCGCCCAGGCCGCCTGGCTGCAGCAGCGTCGTCAGCAAGTTCACGCCCTCAGCCGCATCCGGGCGGATGCCCACCAATTCAAACAGCAGGCCGGTACTGGCATTCGCCGCCAGCACTTCCCACTGGCTGCCCAGCAGGATGGCAGGGGCCGGATTGTTGGCGTGCAGCACATGGCTGACGGCTTCGCGGATTGCCGCCATGGCGGGCGAGGCGAGTGGGGTGGCGGCGTAACGCGGCGCATAGCCGGCGGCGAGGAATACGCGGTTGCACTGCTCCAGCGGTGCCTCCAGCGTGGTCAACAGGTTGTGTAACGTGCCGGGACTCGGCTTGGCGCGACCGGTCTCGATGCAACTGAGGTGGCGCTGGGAAATGCCGGTGATCAGGGCCAGGTCGAGCTGGCTCAGCTTGGCGTGTCGCCGCAATTGGCGCAGTTGTTCGCCGGCAGTAGCAGGGTTGTCCATGGCGGAATCATGACCTCCGAGGTCATTGCGAGGGGCCGAACCTTATCACTAACGTGGGGCCTCTATCACGCCAAGGAAGAACCCATGAACAGTCGCTTTATCGCCCTGGCCGGTTTGCTCGGATTCTCGCTCTACACCCTGGCGACGATGCTGACGGTCGAGCAGTCGCTGTTGGCCTTTGGCCGTGAATTGATGTCGCGGCCGGACACCGCGCAAGTGGTGATCGACCTGTACCTGATGGCGCTGCTGGCGTGTGTGTGGATGTACCGGGATGCGCGGCGGCGCGGGCGCTCGGTGGTTTCGCTGCTGCCGTATTTTGTGCTGACGGCGGTTTTTGTGTCGGTGGGGCCGTTGCTTTATCTGGTGGTGAATAGGTCGCGACCGTCTTGACTTACCTGCCATTCAAACAAGGGCGAACACCGTACCTGTGGCGAGGGAGCTTGCTCCCGTTGGACTGCGTAGCAGTCCCGTTCTTTTAAACAAAGAGCGGGGCCGCTTCGCAGCCCAGCGGGAGCAAGCTCCCTCGCCACATTAGGTCGAGTCGCAGGAGAAATTGAGTGAGGTTTCAAGGGTTGAGAAAGGCCTGGTAGTTCTCCTTTGTGATCTGCTGATAAGGAATCGTCAGCTCAGCCGTGTACGGCTCCTTCTTCACCATCTTCACCGCCAGGTCAATCGAGCCCACCGCCTGGCCTTTATTGTCCTGGTACACCGTCACCAGTAACTGGCCCTTCTTGACCGCGTCCAACCCCGCTGGGCCGCCATCGCTGCCGGCCACCAGGATGTCCTTGCCCGGCTGCATGCCTGCCTGGCTGATCGCCATGGCCGCGCCGATCGCCATTTCATCGGCATTCGCCGCCACCGCATCGATTTTGCGCCCGGAGACGATCCAGTTGTTCATCAAGTCGATCGCCTTGTTGCGTTGCCACTCGGCGGTCTGCTCCTCGACGATCTTGATGTCGGGATACTCCTTGAGCACGGTCTTCACCCCCAGCGTGCGGTTGTGCGTGGCGTTGTTGGACAGCAGCCCGAGCATGATCGCCAGGTTGCCCTTGCCGCCCATTTTCTCGGCCAGGTAGCGCATCTGGATTTCACCGGCCTTGACCTCATCCGAGCCCACGTACCCCACGCCCGGTGGCAACTGCTGGGCATCCGGCCGGCGGTTGACGTAGACCAGCGGGGTCTTGGCCTGCTGGGCATTGGCGGTCATTTTTTGTGTGGCTGCCGTGTCCACCGGGTTGACGATAATCGCGTCCATGCCCTGGGCCGTGAAGTTCTGCACCTGATTGAGCTGGCGCACCACATCGCCTTGGGCGTCTTCAAATTGCAGGGTTACGCCGGGGAGTGCCTTGGCGTGGGCGGCCATGTAGTCACGCATTTGCGCGAGGAAGACATCGTCGACCTGGGCGATGCTCACGCCGATACGGATATCGGCCAGCGCCCAGGGGCTGATTGCCAGGGTAAAGAGTGCCGCAAGGAGTTGCTTCTTCATGGTGGTGCTCCGTTCTTCTTGTTGTTGTTAAAACAGAGGGTTCACGCTTGGCGTTTGGCCCGCATCTGCGCCACGGCAGCGGCAAAGTCCGAAAGCGGCCAGCGTTCGTCGAGGGCTTGCTGCATCAGCTGCTGCCCGGTTTGCGGGGCCAGGCCCTTCAAAGGTGGGTCGGTGTCCAGGTTAGTGGGGAAGGAATAGCCGTCGGCGGTGCAGGCAATCACCGCCTCCACGGCCTGGGCATCCAGCGCAGTGTTATCGAGCAAGGCCGGGTATACCGCGAGCATCATGCGATCGCGGTCGAGGGCTTCCATGGGTTTGCCGAATGCCGAGGAGATCTGCAGCAGGTTGGCCATGCGCTGGCGGTCCGGCGTGCGGTTGGTGCCGGCGGCATGGAACAGCGCCGGGTTGAAGAACAACAGGTCGCCCTTGTTCAGCGGCAGTTGCACGGCGTGTTGCTGGAAGTAGTCGATGAACTCCGGGCGCCGCCACGCCAGATAGCCCAGGGCGTATTGCTGGGAAAACGGCAGCAGTTGGGTCGGGCCGGTTTCCAGCGGCATGTCCGAGTGCGCCACCGCGCCCTGTAGCGTCAAGTATTGGGACAGCAGGTGCAGGGGCAGGGGAAAGCGCTCCACCACGTCATTGGTCTGGAACCCCAAGTGGTAATCACGGTGGGGCTGCTGCGCCTGGCCGCCGGGATGCACCACGTTGACCTGGGCGGTCACCTGATAGCTCGGGCCCAACCATGCCTCGGCGATCAAGCCCAGCAACGGGTTGGCGTAGTACTCGACAAAGGAGGCGGGCGACTCCAGCGCGGCTTTCTGCAACGAATTCCAGATGCGCCCATTGCTGCCGGCTTTGGCGAAGTGGTCGGCGGCCGCCCCTTGCACGGCCTCGTTGGCGAAAATCGCTTCGAACACCTGGCTGTGGCGGTCCACCACTTCCAGGTCTTCATAAGCCCGGCGCACCACCATCACCCCAGGCCCGTCGCGGAACAGGCGATGCAGTTCGTTCATCGCCGTCAAACGCTCAGCATTGCGCAGGGTCTGGGCCTGATAGATCGGCACATTGTTCAGCACTTGCGCGCACAGCGGGTAATCCTCGGCATTGACCTGTTGCGCGCAAAGTTCGCTGAAATCCGCCAGGCGCACGGCCTGTTCAGTCACGAACACCGACATCACACACCTCCCAGCGCCTGATTGGGCTGCGGGCTGCCGCCGTCGGTGCAACCGACCACGCCTTGTTCCAGGTCGATCACCGAACCGGTCATCATCCCCGACTCGCGGGACAGCAGGAACGCCACGCTGCGCGCCACCTCTTCGGGCTTGAGCAGGCGCCCAAACGGTTGTGCGCGTTCAGCCCTCTCCAGCCAGCCATCCTGGGCGCCGTGGTACTGGCGCTGGATGTCATCTTCATGGGGCGTGTCCATCCAGCCGATATTCAGGCCATTCACGCGGATACGGTTGCGCAGCGCGCTGAACGCCACGTTCTTGGTGAGGATCGCCAGCGCGCCCTTGGACGCCGCATAGGCGCTGAGAAAGGATTGCCCGCCATGCCCGGTGACGCTCTGGATATTCACCACCGCGCCTTCCACACCGTTGCTGATCATCAGCTTCAACGCTTCTTGCATCAGGAAGAACGGTGCCCGCACATTCACCGCCATCAGTCGATCAAACAGCTCCGGCGAGGTGTCAAGAATGGTGCCGCGGTCCGACATGCCAGCGCAGTTCACCAGCCCATGCAAGGTGCCGAAGTGGGTGCGTGCCGCGTCGATGACCGCGCGGCAATCCTCGACCTTCTCAAGGTCCGCCTCGACAAAAAACGCCTGGCAATCCAGCTGTGCCAGCAGCCGTACCTGCTCTTCGCCTTGGGCGCGACGGCGTCCGCAGATGATCAACCCGGTGGCGCCGCGCTCGGCCAGGGTGCGCGCCACCGCTGCGCCAAGGCCCTGGGTGCTGCCGGTGACGACAAAATATTGGCCGCTGAACGACGTGGCGAGATCGGTGTTAGGCATGCAGTTCTCCAGGATTTTTTGTTGTTGTTCATCGCCTGGCTCGACGCCGGGCAAAACTGAGACTAGCATTGCGAAACCTCAGTAACGCCCAAAAAACACCTCAAAAACACCTCAGGCGAAACCCCATGCTCGAACGCGCCAAACACTTCTCCATCAAGCAACTCGCCACCCAGGCAGGAGTGAGCAAAGCCACGGTCGACCGTGTGCTGCATTTGCGCGGCAGCGTGCACGCCCAGACCCGGCGGCGCATCGAGCAGGCGCTGGATGAGTTGGAGTCCCAGGAGAAAAATGGCCTGGCGGTGGGGCGCACCTTTCATGTCGACGTGATCATGCACACGCCCAAGCGCTTCAGCGCGGCCGTGCAGGCGGCGATTACCGCGCAACTGGGTAGCCTGGCGCCGTTCCGGATCGCCCCGCGTTTTCACCTGTTCGAAGAGATCGAGCCCCAGGCCATGCACGACCAATTGCTACGCTGCCTGGACACCGGCAGCCAGGGCGTGGTGCTCAAGGCGGCGGATGAACCGGCGGTGAACCTGGCGGTCAAGCAGCTGATTGCGGCGGGCATTCCGGTGGTGACCCTGGTCACCGATCTGCCGCAAAGCGAGCGCATCGGCTATGTGGGCATGGACAACCGCACCGCCGGCCAGACCGCCGCCTACCTGATGGCGCGCTGGCTGCCGGCGCTGCCCCAGGACGTGGCGGTGGTGATCGGCAGCGAATTGTTCCGTGGCGAAGAAGAACGCGAGATGGGCTTTCGCGCCTGGCTGCGTGGGCGTGCTGCGCATTTGCGGGTGCTGGATGTCAGCGGCGGCTACGGGGTGTACGACCGCACCTTCGAGCGGGTGACCCAGGCGCTGCAACAGCATCCCGAATTGAAGGCGGTGTACAGCGTCGGCGGCGGCAATCGCGCGATTGTCGATGCCTTTGCCGCCCAGGGCCGGCCGCTGGAGGTCTTTATCGGCCACGACCTCGACGAAGAAAACCGCCAGCTGCTGCGCGAAGAGAAAGTCGCGGCGATCATCGATCACAACCTGCAGATCGATGCGCGCCACGTGTTCCTGCACATTTTGCAGTACCACCGGCTATGGAAGGCCGGGCCGATTGCGCCCTCCCAGGTGCAGATCGTCACGCCGTTCAACCTGCCGGATTAAGTACTCCCTCAAAAACAACATCAGGAGTTCGACCATGCTGAGAATCGCCGTTCTGGGTGCCGGGCGCATCGCCAAGATTCACGCCGCCAACGTCGCCGCCCACCCCCATGCCACGCTGGTGCTGGTGGCCGACCCCTGGCGCGAAGGCGTCGATGCGCTGAGCACACAATTGGGGTGCGAAGCCGCCTACGATTGCGCCGCCGTGCTGACCCGCAAAGACATTGACGCCGTGGTGATCGGCACGCCTACCGACACGCATATCGACCTGCTCCTGGCGGCGGTGGCCGCAGGCAAGGCGGTGCTCTGCGAAAAACCCATCGACCTGGATATCGCCAAGGCCCGCAGCGCCGCCCAAGCCGTGGAGCGCCAAGGCGGCCAGGTGATGCTCGGCTTCAATCGGCGCTTCGACCCCGACATGCTGCGCCTGCGTCAAGCCCTCGACGCCGGGCAGATCGGTGCGGTACGCCAGGTCATCATCACCAGCCGCGACCCCGGCCTGGCGCCGCGTGACTACCTGGCCCATTCCGGCGGCATCCTGCGCGACATGACCATCCACGACTTCGACACCGCCCGCCACCTGCTCGGCGAAGAACCGGTGGAAGTCAGCGCCATCGCCAGCCGCCTGGTGGACCCGAGCCTGGCCGAGATCGACGATTACGACAGCGTGATGGTGCTGCTGCGCACCGCCTCCGGCAAGCAATGCCACATCAACTGCTGCCGCCAGGCGGTGTACGGCTACGACCAGCGCGTGGAAGTGTCCGGCGCCAACGGCGTGCTGCTCACCGACAACCACCGCCCGAGCACCTTGCGCCATTGGAGCGCCGAACACACCGAGGCGCTGGAGCCGTTGCAGCACTTTTTCCTGGAACGCTATGCGGATGCGTATCGCAATGAGCTGACGCAGTTCATCGATGCACTGAACAGCGGCAAGGCACTGCCCACCAGCGTGCGCGATGGGCTGTATGCGTTGCATTTGGCGGACTGTGCGTTGGAGTCGGTAAAGACCGGGCGCAGCGTGGCGGTCAGTTACGACCTTTAGCCGTAGGAACTGGCGCCAGTGCGGTCGACCAGGCGAATACTGTCGCGCCCGCCACGCTTGGTTTCATACAGCGTGGTATCGCCTTGCTCGATCAACGCTGTGAGGCTGGGTGGCGGCTGGTCGAACAGGGTGGCGCCGATACTCAGGGTCACCGGCGCCGGCGTGGTAAAGGTCTGCGAGGCCAGTTGATGGAACTGGTCGCGCAGGCTGCTGCCCAGTTCGACGATCTGTTCGGTGGACGCCGGGTTCAGCAGGATCACGAATTCATCCCCGCCCAGGCGTGCGGCCAGCGCGCCTTGGGGCACCACACTACGAATCATCTCGCTCAAGGCGATCAGCAGACGGTCGCCGGCGGTGTGGCCGTAGAGGTCGTTGACTGACTTGAAGTTGTCGATGTCGATCAGCAGTAAAGCGCCGGGTTGCGCCGGCGAGACCTGGCCTAGCAGGCGCGGTGCACGCAGGTCGAGGGCGCGGCGGTTGTAGAGTGCGGTCAGTGGGTCGCGGGCGGCGAGGCGGGCGATCTGTTGTTCGCGGCGGTAGCGTTCGGAGCCTGTCATCGACAGCGCGATCAGCATGATCGCCATGGCACCTTCCACCAGGGAAATCTGGATGATCTCGCCCTTGAACGCGGCGAGGTCGATCAAGGTGCCGGGAATCAGCACCGACAGCGCCTTGGCCACATAGAACGCGCCATGAATCAGTAGCACATAGCGCAACTGCACCGCGCCGATGCTCAGGGATTTGCCATGGGGCCGCAGCAAAAAGCTGGCGCGCAGGGTCGGCAGCGCCACCAGCAGCGACTGCACCGCCAGCATGGCTTTGGACCAGGAAGGATCGGCCGGCAGCATCAGCATGCCCAGCCACACCACCAGCATCAGCAGCCACAGCAGCGACAGCCGCGTTTGGGTGAACCGCGCCACGCCCAGCAAAAACAGGAAGTGCGCGGTCACCAGCAAGCCGTTGGCGAACCAGATGCCGATCGTCAGGTAACCATTAAGGCGCAGCAGGGCCAGGGTGGAACCAACGGTGATGGTGGCGAAACCGGCGCTCCAGCACAGCAGCGAAGGTTCGCGCACGCTGCGCCATTCAACGGCCAGGTACAGGGCGGCAGCGGCTGCCAGGGCGACGGTGAGTGCCAAAATCGTAGGAGGGTCGAGCGTCATTTCTTGCCGGGTCTGCCTGGTGTGCGTTTAGAACCGGGATTGTAAGCGCACACGCAGGTTTTTCAGAGCATTCCGTGTGATGGCACACGGCCAGGCGATGATCGGCAGGTCAGGCGCCCTTGGTCGAGGGCAGCAAGATCGTCAGGATGCCCACCAGCGGCAGGAACGAACACAGCTTGTAGACGTACTCGATACCGTGGGTATCCGCGAGCAAACCGAGCAACGCTGCGCCAATCCCGCTGAACCCGAACATCAGGCCGAAGAAGATCCCGGCGATCATGCCCACGTTACCCGGCACCAATTCCTGGGCATACACCACGATGGCCGAGAAGGCCGACGCGATGATGAACCCGATCACCACGCTCAACACTGCCGTCCAGAACAGGTCGACGTAGGGCAGGGCCAGGGTGAACGGCGCGGCACCGAGGATTGAGAACCAGATGACTTTCTTGCGCCCGATCTTGTCGCCGATCGGGCCGCCCGCGAAGGTGCCCACGGCCACGGCGCCGAGGAACAGGAACAGGTACATCTGCGAGCTTGCGACCGACAGCTGGAATTTTTCGATCAGGTAGAACGTGAAGTAGCTGGTCAGGCTGGTCATGTACCAGTATTTGGAGAACACCAGCACGGCCAGCACCACCAAGGCAAAGGTCACGCGGCCTTTGGACAAACCGTGGGTGGCTTTGCCGCCTTGCTTGAGCTTGAACAGGTTGAGGTGATGGCGATACCAGCGGCTCAGACCGTAGAGCACCAAGATGGCGAACACGGCAAACAGCCCAAACCAGGCGATATGGCTCTGACCGTAGGGAATGATGATCGCGGCCGCCAGCAAGGGGCCGAAAGCGCTGCCGGTGTTGCCACCGACCTGGAAGGTCGATTGAGCCAGGCCGTAGCGGCCGCCCGAAGCCAGGCGCGCAACGCGGGAGGTTTCCGGGTGGAAGGTCGACGAGCCGACGCCCACCAGGCCTGCCGCCAGCAGAATCGCCGGGAAGGTGCCGACAAACGCCAGCATCAGAATGCCGATCAAGGTGCAGACCATGCCCGCTGGCAGCAGCCACGGCTTGGGATGGCGGTCGGTGTGATAGCCGATCCACGGCTGCAGCAGGGATGCGGTCAGCTGGAAGGTCAGGGTGATCAGGCCCACCTGGGTGAACGACAGGCCGTAGTTGGCCTTGAGCATCGGATAGATCGACGGCAGCACGGCCTGGATCAGGTCATTGATCAAATGCGCCAGGGCGCAGGCGCCGAGGACGCGCATGACCAAAGGGCTGGCTTGGGGTGTGGTGGTTGCAGCGGCGGGTGACGCGGTGAGGGTCGACATGCAGGCATTCCATACAAGGCAGCTAATCAGAGGCGGCAACTTCTTAAGGTCGCCATCCATTACAAAATGATTCGGCGTTCATGCTAGATTCGTCGGGAATGCCTGTCTCGCGTAATTCGGGCGGCAACTATTGCAAAAAGGGCGAAATGATCAAACCACTGAACGAATTCCTCCAAGAAATCAACGAAGGCGCCTGGGCGGTCATCAGTTCCGCCACGGATTACCCGGAAAACTGGGTGATCCCCGACCACAGCCACGAAAAGCACCAACTGCTCTACGCCATCGAAGGCGTGATGGTGGTGTACTCGGCGCTCAACCAATGGACGGTGCCGCCCAATCGCGGGATCTGGATGCCCGCCGGGCAGGTGCATTCCCTGCGGTGCGTGGGCACCTTGAAAATGCGCAGCGTGTTTGTGCGCCCGGATCGTTTCCCGAACATGCCGGGCGAACCGAAGACGGTGAGCATTTCGCCGCTGCTGAGCGAGCTGATCAAGGCGTCGGTGAGCTTGAAACCGCCGTATGCCGAGGATTCACGGGATGCGCGGATCATGCACCTGATCCTCGACGAACTGGCCATCCTGCCGGCCCTGCCATTGTCCTTGCCGCAACCTTCCGACCCGCGCTTGCAGCGCATCTGCCTGGCGTTGCAGGAAGAACCCGGCGACGCCTCCACGGTGGCGCACTGGAGCGAGCGCCTGAACCTGGACCAGAAAACCATCCAGCGTCTGTTCCGCAAGGAAACCGGCATGACCTTCGGCCAGTGGCGCCAGCAGGCGCGGCTGCTGCTGGCCTTGGAGAGGATTGCGGTGGGGGAGAAGGTGATCGATATCGCCCTGGAGCTGGGCTATGAAAGCCCGAGCGCCTTTACCAGCATGTTCAAGAAACAGTTCGGCAAGACGCCGAGTCATTTCTTCAGGTAGGGCTACTGATCGTGGGTGTCAGGTTGGCGTAGAAAATACAGCCGATCAGCCGTGCGAACAGGCTGAGGGTTTCCGGCAGGTTGGGGTCGTCAAACAGCATGGCGCGCGAGTCCAGCGCGCACAGCGCACCGTACAAACGGCCGTCGGGCAGGAAGATTGGCGCACCGGCGTAGCTTTCGATCTCGTATTGCTTGACCACCGGGCGCGTGGCAAAACGGCCGTTCTTGCTGATCTCGGGGATGAAGAGCGCCTGGGGATTGATGCAGAACTCGCTGCACAGCGTGGTTTCCAGGTCGAGTACATCGTGGACGTTGATGCCCATTTGCAGCGGGTCGTAAACCGAGCACACCACCCATTCCAGGTCGGTGAACTTGGCGATACCGGCGAAGCGCATCCCGGTCAGTCGCGTGATCAGGTGCAGGATGCTGGTGGTGGCTTCGATTTCGGCGATGGCGGCGCGTTCATCTGCGCTGAGTAACGAGGCTGCGGTAACGCTTGGAACCATACGTGAACACTCCTATGGCGTGGCGGCCTCGGCCGCCACGCAGGGTCAGGGCTTAGTTGATACGGGGATGCTGCTCGACCAGGTTTTTGCGCTTGGCTTCCAGTTCGGCAATTTCGGCATCGATGTCTTCGATCTTCTGCTCGATATTGTCGTGGTGTTCCTGCAGCAATTCCTTGGCTTCTTCCATGTCCGAAGCGGCCGGCGCTGCGCCGCGCAGTGGCTTGTTGGCGGTTTCCTTCATGGTCAGGCCGGTGATCAGGCCGACCACGGCAAACACCATCAGGTAGTAGGCGGGCATGTACAGGTCGTTGGTGCTTTCTACCAGCCAGGCCACGGCGGTCGGGGTTACGCCGGCGATCAGCACCGACACGTTGAACGCACTGGCCAACGCGCTGTAGCGCAGGTGCGTCGGGAACATGGCGGGTAACGTCGAAGCCATCACGCCGATGAAGAAGTTGAGGATCACAGCGAGGATCAGCAGGCCCGCGAAGATCAGGCCGATCTTGCCGCTGGTGATCAACATGAACGCCGGGATGGACAGGAACAGCAGGCCGATACTGCCAGCGATGATGAACGGCTTACGGCCGATCTTATCGCTGATAAAACCAATGAACGGCTGCACGAACAGCATGCCGACCATGATCGCGATGATGATCAGCACGCCGCTGTTTTCTTTGTAGTGCAGGTTGTGCGACAGGTAGCTCGGCATGTAGGTGAGCAGCATGTAGTAGGTCACGTTGGTCGCCGCCACGATGCCGATGCAGGTCAGCAGGCTGCGCCAGTGCTTGGTCGCCACTTCCTTGAACGAGACTTTCGGGCCGTGGGTCAGGCCTTCGCGGTCGCCTTGCTCCATTTTGTCCATGTGCTGCTGGAAGGCTGGGGTTTCCTCCAACGCATGACGCAGGTACAGGCCGATAATGCCCAAGGGCAGGGCGAGGAAGAACGGCAGGCGCCAGCCCCATGACTCAAAGTCGGCTTCGCCCAAAATGCTTGAGATCAGCACCACCACGCCCGCACCCAGTACGAAGCCGGCGATGGAACCGAAGTCCAGCCAACTGCCGAGGAAGCCGCGCTTGCGGTCCGGGGCGTATTCGGCGACGAAGATCGACGCGCCGGTGTATTCGCCACCCACCGAGAAACCCTGGGCCATTTTGCACAGCAACAGCAAAATCGGCGCCCAGATGCCAATAGAGGCATAGGACGGGATCAGGCCGATGGCAAAGGTGCTCAAGGACATGATCACGATGGTGGCGGCGAGGACCTTTTGCCGCCCGTATTTATCGCCCAGTGCGCCGAAGAACAGGCCACCCAGGGGACGGATCAGGAATGGCACCGAGAACGTACCGAGTGCAGCGATCATTTGTACGCTGGGCGAGGCGTCGGGGAAGAACACCTTGCCGAGCACATAGGCGACAAAACCGTAGACGCCAAAGTCGAACCACTCCATGGCATTACCCAGGGCGGCGGCGGTGATTGCCTTGCGCACCTTGGTGTCGTCGACGATGGTGATGTCTTTCAATCCGATGGGCTTGACGCTTTTCTTACGTAATTTCATGCGGGACACTCTAAAGCAGAACAGGGGAGGTGCCATCGTTGCGATGGCACCGCTCTGTCAGTTCAGATACAAGCGGACATGAAATAATTCACCACTATTTGTGTTTTTTTGCAGATGGCTTGAACTTTACAGATTCACAGGGGAGTAATTCGCATGTCCGCCGTCGCCTCACGTTTGACCTACCGCCGACCACACGCGAGTGATGTGCAGCGATTGTTCGCGATCTACGGCGATCCGCAGACCAATCTGTTCAACCCCGCCGGCCCGATGGCCAGCCTGGAGGTTGCGCGACGCCTGCTCGATCACTGGCTTGCACAGTGGGCATCCCAAGGCTACGGCTGGTGGGCGATCGCACGCGTCGAAGCGCCGGATCACATCATCGGCTTTGGTGGCATCGCGCCGATGGACTACCTGACCGACAGGCGCATAAATCTTGGATATCGGTTTGCGGTGGAAGCTTGGGGGCAGGGCTACGCCACCGAGTTGGGCCGGGATGCATTAACGCTGGCCTTCGAAACACTCGGCTTGCCCGAAGTGTTCGGGTTGGTACGGCCGGATCACGCGGCATCCATCCGCGTGCTGGAAAAAATCGGCATGCAGCCTTTCGGTACGCTTGACGATGTGCCGGGTAAGGCACCCAGCCTGATACTACGCGCCCGTCATCCTACAACTCCTTTTGCCTGACATTTCACATACCCGCGCAATACCTCGATAAACGGCAATCTTTCAGATTGACAGCGTTCTGGCGTCCCG
Organism: Pseudomonas sp. FH1; assembly: GCF_000510895.2. Lineage (NCBI taxonomy): Bacteria > Pseudomonadati > Pseudomonadota > Gammaproteobacteria > Pseudomonadales > Pseudomonadaceae > Pseudomonas > Pseudomonas sp. FH1. Next base: position 80,432 of record NZ_AOHM01000005.1, on the reverse strand, counting down.
ATATAAAAGTGACAGTTGTACGACGACATATGACGTTACATATGTCCTACCTAACAAAAATAAAAAGTGATGCCATGAACTTGAACGAGCCCATCAACGCACACCGCGTTGGCCAAGCGGTAGGCAACTATCGTTGGACCATCTGCGCGATGCTGTTTTTCGCGACCACCGTCAACTACCTTGATCGCCAGGTGCTCAGCTTGCTGGCGCCGCAGCTGTCTACGCAATTTGGCTGGAGCAACACCGACTACGCGAACATTGCGGCGGTGTTCCAGTTCGTCTACGCGATCTCCATGTTGTTTGCCGGGCGCTTTGTCGACAAGATCGGCACCAAGGCGGCCTATGTAGTGGCGATTGGCATCTGGTCCACAGGCGCCATCATGCATGCGTTCTCGGTGCCGATGGGCGAGGGCATCGCGGCCATCAGCGGGGCGATTGGCCTGGCGGTGATTCCGGTGTCGATTGCCGGCTTCATGCTGTCCCGTGCGGTACTGGCGATTGGTGAGGCGGGTAACTTCCCGATTGCGATCAAGGCCACCGCCGAGTACTTCCCGAAGAAAGAGCGCTCGCTGGCCACCGGTATCTTCAACTCCGGCGCCAACGTCGGTGCAATCCTGGCACCGATCTGCGTGCCGTTGATTGCCGGTTTGTGGGGGTGGGAAGCGGCGTTTATCGTGATTGGCGGGTTGGGTTTCGTGTGGGTGGCGGTGTGGATCGCGCTCTATAAGAAACCGGATGAGCAAAAACGCCTGTCGCCTGAAGAACTGGCGTATATCCGCAGCGACCAGACCGTGCAGCCCTTCACCCCGGCACCGGCCGGCGCCGTGGAGAAAAAAGTTTCGTGGTTCAAGCTGCTCACGTATCGCCAGACCTGGGCGTTTGCCTTTGGCAAGTTCATGACTGACGGTGTGTGGTGGTTCTTCCTGTTCTGGCTGCCCACCTACCTGTCGGCGCAATACGGCATGAAAGGCGCCGATATCGTCATGCCGCTGGCGGTGCTGTACAGCATGACTATGGTTGGCAGTATCGGCGGCGGCTGGTTCCCCAGCTACTTCATGGCACGCGGCGATGCGCCCTACGATGGCCGCATGAAAGCGATGCTGGTGATCGCGCTGTTCCCGCTGGTGGTGTTGCTGGCGCAGCCATTGGGCTATATCAGCTTCTGGGTGCCGGTATTGCTGATCGGCGTGGGCGCCTCGGCGCACCAGGCGTGGTCATGCAACATCTTCACCACCGTGTCGGACATGTTCCCGCAGAAAACCGTGGCCTCGGTGGTCGGTATCGGCGGCATGGCCGGCGGCCTGGGTGGCGTGGTCATGACCAAGATCGGCGGCTGGGTGTTCGACTACTACAAGTCCGTCGGCGACATCCACACCGGCTACATGATCATGTTCGCCATCTGCGCGCTGGCCTACCTGGTGGCCTGGAGTGTGATGAAGACGCTGGTGCCGCGTCACAAGGAAATCACCGACCTGTAAGGTCCAACGTCCCGCGCCGCAACGGCGCGGGACCGCTTCACAGCGTGAGCGCCCAGGTCTGGCTGACCAGGGATTTGCCAAAGCTGTCTATCGTTTCTTCCTCGATCAACTCGAACCCGGCTTTCTGATAAAGCCTGCGCGCATCGCTGAGGATGTCCACTGTCCACAGCTGCATGCGTTGGTAGCCGACCTGCCGGGCAAAACGTACGCACTCATCCACCAGCCGTTGGCCGATGCCCATGCCGCGCGCACTGGCGTCCACGTAGAGCATGCGCAGCTGGGCCGTGGTGTCGCCGTGGCGGATCACGAACACCGAGCCCACCACGTCGCCGTCCTTTTCTGCGATCCAGCAACGCTCGCAGGTTGGATCAAACGCTCTCAAGTACTTGGCGACCGTCTCCGCCACCAGCGCTTCGAACTCCCAGTTCCAGCCATACTCACGGGCATACAACGCGGTTTGTTGTTGCACCACCACACCCATGTCGCCCGGCTGTGGGTCGCGCAGCAGATAGCTGGGCGCCGTGCCTTGCAGCAGGGCCTGGATGCGTTTCATGGCGTCGGTGAGTTGCCGCTGTTGGGGTTCCGGCAGGCTGTCGAGCAGGGCGATGACTTCGCTTTGGGTCTGCTGTTCCAGGGGCGCCAGCACTGCACGGCCATGGTCGGTGAGGTGTAGTTGCACCGCGCGGGCGTCGGTGGCGGAGCGGACTTTCTGGATCAGGCCCTTCTTTTCGAAACCACTGGTCAATCGGCTCAGGTAGCCCGCGTCGAGGCTGAGCATCTGGCACAGGTCGGCGCTGGTGAGATCACCACGGGTAGACAACTCGTACATCACGCGGATTTCGGTGAGCGAATAGTCGCTTTGCAGCAGGTGTTCCTGCAGCACGCCGATCTGGTGGGTGTAGAAGCGATTGAAGCCGCGCACGATGCCGGCGCGTTCGACAAGCAGGGGAGTGGACATGCGGGAATGCTCGAATGGTTGCCTGAAGCAATTATATTGTTGCTTCAGGCAACCATGTCAAACATTTTGCTTAGCGGTTACGCGTCACCCGCCAAAGGGTATTGGCCAAGTCATCGGCAATGATCAGCGCACCTTTGGGGTCCACCGTCACGCCGACCGGGCGCCCACGGGTCTTGCCGTCGTCACCCCGAAAGCCGGTGGCAAAGTCGATCGGCTCACCGGACGGCTTGCCATTGCTGAACGGCACGAAGATCACCTTGTAGCCCACCGGGTTGTCGCGGTTCCAACTGCCGTGCTCACCGACGAATACGCCATCAGCGAATTGCTCGCCCATTTCCGGGATGGAGAAGTCCACGCCGAGCGCTGCCACATGGGAGCCCAGGCTGTAATCCGGCTTGATCGCGGCGGCGACCTTGGCCGGGTTCTGCGGTTGGGCGCGCGGGTCGACATTCTGGCCCCAGTAGCTGTAGGGCCAGCCGTAGAAAGCGCCTTCACGCACCGAGGTCAGGTAGTCCGGCACCAGGTCGGGGCCCAGTTCGTCGCGTTCGTTGACCACGGTCCACAGTTGCCCGGTGTCGGGTTGGATGGTCAGCGCCGTCGGGTTACGCAGGCCTGTGGCATACGGCTTGTGCGCGCCGGTGGCGGCGTCGATCTGCCAGACCATCGCGCGGTCGATCTCCACTTCCATGCCCCGTTCGGTAACGTTGCTGTTGGAGCCGATACCCACGTAAAGCTGGCTGCCGTCGGCACTCACCGCCAGGGACTTGGTCCAGTGGTGATTGATCTGCGCCGGCAGGTCGGTGACCTTGGTGGGCGGGCCAGCGGCTTTGGTCTGGCCGTCGGCGTAGTCGAAACTCACCAGCGCATCCTGGTTGGCCACGTAGAGCTTGCCGTTGGCAAACGCCAGGCCGTACGGCGCGTTGAGGTTGTCGGCGAACACCGTCTTGAGTTCATAGGTGCCGTCGCCGTCGGCGTCACGCAGCAAGGTCAGGCGGTTGCCGCCCTTGACCTTGGTATTGCCCTCGGCCTTGATCAGGCTGGCGATCACATCCTTGGGTTTGAGCTTGGCCGCGCTGCCGCCACGGCCTTCGGCGACGAGGATGTCACCGTTGGGCAGCACCAGGGTCTGACGCGGGATCGCGAGGTCAGTGGCAATCGCCGTGACGCTGTAGCCTTGCGGCACCTTGGGTTTCTGATCGCCCCAGGGTGCGGGCTCGGCAATCTTCATGCTCGGCAACAGGCTGCTTTGTTGCTCCGGCAGTTTGGGGTCGGGGCCACGGGCCTGGGTCTTGTCGCCTTCACCGCCGCAGGCGGTGAGCAGCAGGGCGGCGCTCAATAGCGTCAATGTGCTGGACGTTTTCATTTAACACCTCCCGCGCGCAGGCCGGTCCAAGTGGCCGCCAGTGTCAGCAGCAAGACAAGCGCCGACAAGATCAGGCCGCCGGGCATCGACGCGTAGGCGTCCTTGGCGTGTTGGAAGGCATTGACCAGGCCGAGTATCCAGGTGGCCAACAGCAGCAGGACATAACGCGTGGGTTGCCCGGCCTTGCGCTCAGCACGGAGCAGGTTGACCAACGCAAACAAAAACGCGAAGCCGGCGAACACCAATGCGCCGGCAATCAGCCAGGCCGAGAAGTTGGCCCATTGAATCTGGTAGGTCTGGGTGTAGGCAATGTCGCTGAGCAAGGCGCCGAGAAACAACGGCACGGTACCGGCGAGCAAGGTCGCATGCAGCGGCCCTGGGCCGTATCGGTAGACGGGAAGGGTAGTCATGGGGTGGCGGCTCCTTGTTGTATAACGCCCCTGGACGGGACAGCGCATAGGAAGTGAACGCGTCACGTGTGAGAAAGTTCAGCGTGAAACGTTTCGAAATAGTGGGAACCCTCTAGGGTCGCCCCGGCCTAACGCCGTATCATCCCGTCCTTTTCTCTCCCCAGGCGCCTCCATGACTCAACCTCGCATCGGCTTTGCGTGCCAGTACAAACATCCCGAGCGCCTGCTCTCCGCCAGTGCGTTGAAGCTGATTGAGGGCCCGTTTAACCCACGCACCACCACGTTGCGCTGGATGGACAGCGTCACCCCGCAAGTGGCCCGCGACAAGCTGGTGGAAGTGGTTACGCATAACCTGGCCGCCCAGTTGCGCCTGTTGGCGTATGTGGCCGAGTTACCGCCGACCCTGCGCATGTTGCGTCTGAGCAGTGACCTGCTGCCGTTCTACAGCCACCCGAAAGTCGCTGCCGTGTACCAAGACCCGGCGATCGAGCGCCAATTGGTAGAGGGCTTCGCCGCCATCGGCGAGTTGGCGCGAGCGTCGGATATCCGCCTGTCCTTCCACCCCGGCCAATACTGCGTGCTCGGGTCGGAAAACCCCGGCGTGGTGGAAAACAGCCTGGCCGAGTTCGAATACCACGCCGACATGATCCGCATGATGGGCTACGGCCGTCGCTTCCAGGACCTCAAGTGCAACGTGCACATCGCCGGCCGCCTTGGCGTGGAAGGCACCCGCGCGGTGTGGTCGCGCCTGTCGGAGGTGGCGCGCAACTGCATCACCTTCGAGAACGACGAGAAAACCTACGGCCTCGACCATTGCCTGCAAGTCGCTGACCTGGCGCCAGTGGTGTTGGACATCCATCACTGCTGGATCAACGAAAACGACTATATCGACCCCCACTCGGAACGCGTCGCCCGCGTGATTGAAAGCTGGCGCGGCGTGCGTCCGACTATGCATTACTCCCAGCCCCAGGAGAGCTTGCAGGAGCTGGGTTTCGACGCCGAGCACAAGCTTGAAATGGATGCGTTGTTGCAGGTGGTGTCCAAGCGCGACCTCTACGCCCACAGCGCCCAAATGTGGAACCGCTGGACCAACGACTACGCACTGCAGTTTCTCGACCGCTTCGACATCATGCTTGAAGCCAAGGACAAGAACGTCGCCAGCCTGGCGTTCTATGAACACTGGAAGCGGCACAGTGCCTGAATCGCGTCAGCCTTTGCCGGCCAGCGGAATGACCAGGGACAGCCACATGTTCCAGCCGTCCGGGCGGTTTTTGGCGTCGAATTCGTAGTAGCCCTTGATATTGGCGTACCACAGCTCATCACCCACCTTGAAGAAGTGCCCGGCCTGGGGCCCGATCCCGGCCACGCGCGACTTGAAATCCCCCAGCACCGCGCCGCTGCCACTGTCGCCGGTCACCTGGCGGAAGTAATAACCCACCAGTCCGGCGTGGGTCTGCGCGGTGAAGAAGTGCGAGGCGCTGAGGTCGATGTGTGCATCGATGCCGTTCTGGTAGTGGGTGTCGCGGTTTTCCCAGTTGTAGGTCACACCCGCCACGGCGGAGAACTCGTTGGTCTTGTCAAAAAACGTGTAGCCGCCGCCCGCATCCAGGGCGGCATGGCCCAGGCCGATATTGACCAGGCGATCCGGGTCATAGGCGCCCACGGGTAGGTTGCCCATGGAATAAGCCATGAAGTTGTGCACGCCGTGGTTCCACTTCAGGGTGCCGAGCAGATACACATCGCTGGCACCTTTGAGGGCATCGTGGGTACCGCCGGAAAACGAGCGCCCGCGTGGGCCGGTCACGGTGGCATCGACACTCGCCTCGGAACGCCCCACGGCCGCCACCGCCGAAATCGCCGCCTGGGCACCGCCCAATACCGGCGTGGCGAAGGTGTAGGTCGGGCTGGCAAACAACAGGTCGGCCTTGGCATCCAGCCCCACCACCGTGCGCCCGCCGCGCGGGGTGGCTGAGTGCCGACCGTCGCTGGCATTCACATGGTAGTAAACCAGCGGCAGGCTCCAGCCCGGCGTGGTCGGCGCAGCGGCGAGGGCACCGAACTGGCCGGGCAGCCAGAAGCTGATACCGCCGTCGTCGGCCTGCGCCATCGCGATGGGCAGCAGGGTGAGCAGGCTTAAAACGCGGGTCGTTGGGTTCATAGGACTTCCTATCCAATTGGCCATACTGTGCGTGCTGTCAGGGGCCGCTTGAGCATAGTCCAAGGATTGAAGGTCGTTGCGCCGTCAGCCCCTTGCCCGTCATGCTTGCCGGTCTGACTCAAGGAAACAGTGCCCCGTGAATTCATCGCAACCTACTGGTGTCGACGCCCAAGGATTTGTACTGGCCGTGACCGATTTGCCCCTGCAGCCTGAGTTCCAGCCGTTGCTCAGCGATGTTTGCGCCACCCTTTCACCGGCGCAGTGGGGCCTGGACGGCATTTATGTGTATGGCAGTGTCGCCAGGGCGGAGGCCATTTCCGGTGAATCCGACCTGGATCTCACGTTGATATTTCGTGAACCGCCTCAACCCGAATTGCTTGAACAGCTGGAGCTGACGCGCCTGTCCCTGGAACAGCGGCATCCGGAAATCACGAAGATCGACTTCGATATCGGTCATTGCGCGCAGGTGCTGTCACCCGAGAACAAAGACCGCTGGGGGTTCTGGCTCAAACACCATTGCCGTGGTGTGTGGGGCAATGATCTTTCGGCGTGTTTCGATGCGTTCCGCCCATCCCGTGAGATTGCCTGGGCGCTGAACGGTGACTTTGAAGCGGTGCTCAAGGGCTATCTCTTGCGCATCGACCAGGCCCGGACTGACGAAGCGCGGCTGCGTTTGCAGCGTGAAGCATCGCGCAAGCTGGTGCGCTCAACGCAGCTGTTTTGCCCGGTCCAGGCTTTGATGTGGCCGCACTCGCTTGAGGACCACGTCAAGCTGTTCCTCCAGCATTACCCGGCGATGGTTGCCCAACTCGCGTTCTTTTTGTTCGAGGCACGCAACCCCAGCGCGGAGGGCGAGAAATTCTCCGTTCGACTTCACGCCTTTCTCGACTGGATGGTTTCCCAACAAAAATAGATAGGTATATTGGCGCTAAACTGCTGATTGCATACGCCAAGCCTATGGAAACGCCATGATCAACTTCCGCCTCATCCGCCACCTCTGGCTGTTCCTCGCCGTCGCCGAAGAACAGAACTTCGGCCGCGCTGCCAAGCGCCTGGGCATGTCGCAGCCGCCGTTGAGCGAGCAGATCCAGGTGCTGGAACAAGCGCTCAAGGTCCAGCTGTTCGAACGCTCCCGGCGGGGCGCCAAGTTGACCCCGGTAGGCGCGGCGATCCTGCCGGCAGTGCGCAAGTTCGCCGAGCAGCTTGAGCGCCTGGAACTGGCGGTGGAAGAGGCGGTAGCGGGGCAGTCGGGCATGCTGACCATCGGCGCGATTTCAACGGCAATGTTTGATGTGTTGCCAGGCCTGATCGATCAACTCAAGCAGCAATACCCGCACCTCACCGTGTCGGTGCGCGAGATCGACAGCGTCGAGGCGCTGCCGGCGCTGGAAGCCGGGGATATCGATCTGGCCTTCGCCCGGCTGGACGGTGACCTGGGCCCGGCGATCCAGTCGTTGCCGGTGCGCGAAGATCGCTTGATGGTGGCGTTGCCAAGCGATCATCCGTTGGCCGCACGTTCGCGCATCAGCCTGTCGAGCCTGGCCAGCGAGCCGCTGGTGATGTTTTCGCGCAAGGTCAGCCCGGTGTATTTCGACAACCTGATCGCCACCTGCCGCGCCAGCGGGTTCTCGCCACGGGTGCTGCATGAAGTGCGCTCGGTGGCCTCGCAGATTGCATTCGTCAGCTGCGGCCAAGGCATTGCGCTGGTGCCAGCGTCGCTGAAGAAGCTCGCGCCGGACAACGTGGTGCTACGGCCGCTGACCCAGAAACTCAATGTGGTTACCACGGCGGTGGCCTGGAACAGCGAGCAGCCTAATCCCTTGGTGACCGAGTTGGTCGCGCAGTTCCAGGCTCATACGATTGGCGTATGACAACCTTCCGCTATCGGTCATTTACACCGCGCGGCTAACCGCTGAAATTGGCACCTTTTCGGCCAAGGAACTCTTGCATGTCGTTCGTTCATTCCTTCATTCCACTGACCGTAGACGGTACCGCTGTGGAGATAGCGGCGATCCACCGCGACGGCGAGCGGGCGCCCATCCTGTTCCTGCACGGGTTCGGCTCGACCAAGGAGGACTACGCCGACATCGTCCTGCACCCGGCGTTCGACGGGCATGCCTTTATCGCCTACGACGCCCCCGGCTGCGGTGAGAGCCAATGTGCCGACCTGGCGACCATCAACATCCCGTTCCTGCTGGAAACCGCCTTGCAGGTGCTGGCGCAGTTCAAGGTCGAACGCTTCCACCTGGTCGGCCACTCCATGGGCGGCCTGACTGCCTTGATGCTGGCCCATCGTTTTCCGGAGCGCGTGCTGAGCTTTACCGACATTGAAGGCAATATCGCCCCCGAAGACTGCTTTCTCAGCCGCCAGATCGTGGATTTCCCGGCAGAGGATCCCGAGGCGTTTTTCAGCGCCTTCATCGCGCGCACTCGCCAGGCACCCGCGTATGCCAGCGCGCTTTACTCGGCAAGCCTGCGCCACAAGGTGCGTGCCGGTGCCGTGCGCGGGATCTTCCAATCGATGGTCGAACTCTCCGACAACGCCGACCTGATGGGCAAGTTCCTCGGGCTGCCGTGCCCCAAGATGTTCATGTACGGCGAGCAGAATGCCGGGCTGTCCTACCTGGCGCATATCCAGGCCAACGGCGTGCGCCTGGCGCCGATTGCCCAGTGTGGGCATTTCCCGATGTATTCCAACCCGGTCGCGATGTGGCAGGCAATCGCTGACTTCCTCAGGACTTGAACCGCCCCACCAATCCATTCAACTCATCCGACAGGTTTGACAGCCGCCCCGAATCGTCCTGCGCCGAGTTGGCCAGGCTTTCCACCAGGCGCGCTTCGTCGTAGATCTGTTGGATATGCCGGTTGATCTCTTCGGCCACGCTGTGTTGTTCCTCGGCGGCGGCGGAGATCTGCAGGTTCTGGTCACGGATCTCGTTGACCGAGGTCTGGATCCCTTCAAAGCTGTCCCGCGCGCTTTCGATGGACGACACACTGGCTTTCGACAGGTCGAGGCAACTGCCCATTTTCTGCGTGACTTCCTGAGTCTTGTTTTCCAGGGTGCCGAGCAGCTGCTCGATCTCGCCAGTGGAGTCGGACGTGCGCTTGGCCAGTGCGCGCACTTCGTCGGCCACCACCGCAAAACCACGGCCCTGGTCACCGGCACGGGCGGCTTCGATGGCGGCGTTGAGTGCCAGCAGGTTGGTTTGCTCGGCAATCGCGCGGATGGTGCCAAGGATCTGGTTGATACTGCGGCTACCGGCTTCCAGTTCGACCATGGCCTGGGATGACTCGGTCAGGCGGCGCCCCAGGCGGTTGACGTTGTCGGTGGTGACTTCGATCTGCTGCTTGCCCTCGGCCACGCGGCGGTGCCCGTTCTCGGCGGACTCCGCCGCGCCGCTGCAGGAGCGTGCGACTTCGTTGGCGGTGGCGACCATTTCGTTGAACGCCGTAGAGACCAGCTCGACCGCCTCACGCTGGCGTCCGGCCGCCTCGTTCATGTTGTGCGCCACCTCGCTGTTGACCTTGGAGGCGTTCTGCAAGTTGGCCGAGGCTGCGCCGATGTGCTGGATCAGTTGGCGGATCGCCGCCAGGAACTTGTTGAACCAGCCGGCCAGTTCGGCGGTTTCATCCTTACCCTGGACCTGCAATTCGTGGCGCAAGTCGCCTTCGCCCTGGGCGATGGACTGCAAGCCGGTGCTGACCTGGCCGATAGGCTTGACGATGACCTTGGAAAACGCCGCCGCGATCAGCCCGAAGATCAGCACCAGCACCGCGACGATGATGGCGGTGAGGTAGGTCATGCGCGTGGCTTCGGCCATCACCTCACGGTGTTCGATCAGCCCGATATAGCGCCAGCCGAGGCCGGGGGAGGTCCACACGTTCGCCATATAGCGCACGCCGTCGATCACCACTTCAGTGGAGCCCTGTGCGGTGTCGGCCAACGGCGCATAGGCTGTGCCCAGGTCCTTGAGCGGCTTGAAGTTGTGGGCGGCGTTGCGCGGATCCACCAGCACCACGCCGTCCTCGACCAGCATCACGTAACCGCTTTCACCCAGCTTGATGCTCTTGACCAGTTCGGTGAGGTTTTTCAGCGAGACGCTGACCACGAACACGCCCTTGGCCTTGCCGTTTTCCAGCAATGCGCGTGCGGTGCCCACCAGGGCGACGTCGTCTTTGTCGTAGTAATACGCGGGGGTGCGCACGGTCTTGCCGGGGCTGGCCATGGCCGCTTTGTACCAGGGGCGGGTGCGCGGGTCGTACTTGGCCAGTTGCGGGTCATCCGGCCATTTGGCGTAGGTGCCGTCTTCCAGGCCGATGGACAGGATCGCCGCCGCTGGGTGGGTGGCGCCAAAGCGCGCGAAGCGGTCGATCACTGCTTGCGCCTCGGCGGGCATGGGCTGGCTTGCGGCGTCGGCAGGCTGGTAGTTCTTCAGCGTGTTCACGGAGGTGTATACAGGATCAGTAGCCATTTGATCGACGTTTTGCAGCGTGCCGTCGAAGAACTGGCGGATGTTGCCATCAATCTGACGGATTTCCCGGGTGCTGCCGTCGATGAACTGCTCCACCGCCTGGGTCCGCGTGTTCATGACCGAAATCAAGGCCACCAGGCTTACCGGGATAAAAGCAACGGAGACAAATGCGAGTACCAGCTTATTTTTTATTTTCATCGAGACGACCATCAGCGTGAAGGGCGGCCAAATCGTCGTGCACCTCGATCAGGATTGCGGCGATTTGCTATCACCGCTGTTTCGGCCCGACTTCGATAAATCTTTAGGGTTTTTTGTACACAATACAAACTGCTTATTGTTCTGTATCCAATCAATACACATCACGCAGATAGCGCTTCTGCTCACTCAGCTGCCGCCAGTACTCCACGGCACCCTCGACGCCAAGCCCGCCGTGGGTTTGCGCGATTTGGCGCAGGGCCTGGTCGACATCTTTGGCCATGTGGCTGGCGTCGCCGCAGATATACAGCCTGGCGCCGTCCTCCAACCAGCGCCACAGCTCGGCGCCCTGTTCGCGGATGCGGTCTTGTACATAGACCTTCTGCGCCTGGTCGCGCGAGAACGCCAGGCTCAAGTGGTTGAGCAGGCCGTCGCGCTGCATGCCTTGCAGTTCGTCTTGATAGTAGAAATCGCTGGCGGCGTGCTGTTCGCCGAAGAACAGCCAGTTGCGCCCCTGATGACCCAGCGCGCGACGTTCCTGCAAGAACGCGCGAAAGGGCGCGATACCGGTGCCGGGGCCGATCATGATCATTGGCACGTCGCCGTCAGTGGGCGTGCGGAAGTGTTTGGACGGCTGGATGAACAACGGCACCTCGCCGTCGCCGACCCGGTCAGCCAGGAAGGTCGAGGACACGCCTTTACGTTTGCCGTAACGCACGGCGGCCACGGTGAGGTGCACTTCCTGAGGATAGGCCTTGGCGCTGGACGCGATTGAATACAGGCGCGGTTGCAGGCGCTTGAGGGTGCCCAGCAGCTCATCCGCCGAACACTCGACGGGGTACTCCAGCAACACATCCGCCAGTTGCCGACCCCAGAGCCAGTCATTCAGTTCGGCCTTATGTTCGGGGTTGAGCAAGTGCTTGAGGCCAGGGTTGGCGCTGCGCTCGGCGATGAAAGCCAGGGTGTCGCTGCTGGGCCGGGCGATTTCGAAGTGCTGGGTCAGGGCCTGTTGCAAGGGCACGTCGCCGAAGGTGTCGATGTTCACGCAGGTACTGGCGTTCAAGCGTGTGAGGTCGAGCAACTCGCTGACCAGTTCGGGGCAGTTGCGCGGCCGCACACCCAGGGCATCACCGGCTTCGTAGGTCAGCCCGGAGTCGGTCAGGTCTAGGGCAAATTGGCGGGTTTCCTTGTGGACGCTGTGCGGGTTCAGGTGTCGGTTGAGTAGCAGGCGTGAGCCGTACAGCTTGGTTTTCCCGGCGGGGGTGGCGGGCGCGACGGGCTTTGCCGGGGCCAGGGTCTGCTGGAAACGCAGTAGCCAGGCATCGGCCAGTGCTTCGAATTCGGTATCGCAGTCGACGCGTTCCAACAGGCGGGTGGCGCCCAGTTCCAACAGGCGTTGGTCGAGTTGTTTGCCGTGGTTGCAGAACTGCTCGTAGCTCGGGTCGCCCAGGGCCAGCACCGCGAAGCGCAGGGACTCTAGGCGCGTCTCGGCGGTGCTGAGGCTGTGCCAGAACCCTTCGCCATTGTCCGGTGGGTCGCCGTCGCCAAAGGTGCTGCTGATCAGCGCCAGGGTGTGGGTGCTTGCCAGTTTGCTCGCCGGGAAATCCGCCATCGCGCTCAGTTCCACGGTAATGCCCGCGTCGCGCAGCCGTTTGGTAAAACGCTCGGCCAAGGCTTCGGCGTTGCCGGTTTGCGAGGCCCACAACAAGGTGACGCCCGGGGAGGGCGCTGCGGGGGATTGCGTATGGCTGAACAAACCGCCGAGCAAGCCGTTCAACCAAAGCCGTGACGCATCGGCCAGCGGTGCATTGGCGGGCAGGGTCGGCACGTCTACTGCCTGGCGTGCGGTATTGGCTTGCAAGCCGCTGAGGAAGCCGGCGAGGTAGGTACGCTCACCCTCGCTCAGTGGCGGCGCGGGGAGGTTGCGGATGCCGGCGATTTCGGCGAAGGCGTCGAGGCGCGACATGGGAGTGTCCTCAGCTACGGGGGAAGGGCGGTCCAGGAATTGATGGTCGATCAGCTCGACGCGGGCCAGGGCGACAGCGCAGTGCTTGAACTCCGGCTGCAAGGAAATCGGGTCCACCGCGTCGTTGGTCACTGCGTTGATGGCCAGGTGTTCACCGAACACATCGTTCCAGTGGAACGGCGCAAAGCAGTTGCCTGGCCGTACACGGTCGGTGACCACGGCGGGCAGTACGGCGCGGCCGCGCTGGGAGCGTATCTCGACCTGATCCTTGTTTTTGATGCCCAGATTGGCTGCGTCTTCGGGGTGTAATTCCACGAAGGGCCCGGGGTTGAGTTTGTTCAGGGTCGCGACCTTGCCGGTCTTGGTCAGGGTGTGCCATTGGTGCTGCACGCGGCCGGTGTTGAGCACAAAGGGGAACACGTCATCGGGCATCTCTGCGGGCGGCATATGCGGGCGGGCGAAGAACAGGGCTTTGCCGTTTTCGGTGGCGAAGGTGAGGGCGCCTGTGTCCCGGTAGCGGATCGGGTTGCGGTCCGCGCCATCCTCCGATGCGCAGGGCCATTGCAGCGGCTGCTCACGCAGGCGCGGGTAGCTCGCGCCACGGAGGTCGTAGCCGGTCTTGGGGTTCCAGGCACGTTTTATTTCTTCAAACACGTCAGCGGCGGATGCATAGGTGAACGCGTCGGCAAAGCCCATTTCACAGGCGACCCTGGCGATGATCTGCCAGTCGGGCAGGGTCTCGCCGGGCGCGTCGACGGCTTTTTGCATCAGGGTCAGGTTGCGCTCGGAGTTGATCATCACCCCTTCGGCCTCGGCCCACAGCGCGCCGGGCAACAGGATGTCGGCGTAGCGGTTGGTTTCGGTATCGAGAAAAGCATCCTGGGTGATCACCAGTTCGGCGGTTTGCAGGCCTTTGATCACGGTTTGTCGGTTAGGCACGCTGGCGACCGGGTTGGTGCAGATGATCCAGCAGGCCTTGATCTGCCCGGCGGCCATCTGTTCGAACATCGCCACGGTGCCGCTGCCAGCCTGGCGCGGCAGGCTGTCGTGGGGGATCTGCCACAGGTCTTCGATAAAGGCGCGGTCGGCCTCGACCAACACCGAACGTTGCCCCGGCAGTCCAGGACCCATGTAACCCATTTCGCGCCCGCCCATGGCATTGGGTTGACCCGTGAGGGAAAACGGCCCGCTGCCCGGCCGGCAAATGGCGCCTGTCGCCAGGTGCAGGTTGCACAGGGCGTTGGTGTGCCAGGTGCCGTGGGTGCTCTGGTTGAGGCCCATGGTCCAGCAGCTCATCCACTCGGCGGCCTGGCCGATCCAGTCGGCGGCTTGGCGGATATCGGCTTCGGCCAGGCCGGTGATGGCGGCGACGTACTCTGGCGAATAGTCCTCGAGGAATTCGGGCATCGCCTCCCAGCCTTGGGTAAAGGCGGCGATAAAGGCAGGGTCGGTATGGCCGTTTTTGACCAGCAGGTGCAGCAGGCCATTGAGCAACGCCAGGTCGGTGCCGGGTTTGATCGGCAGGAACAGGTTGGCCTTGTCCGCCGTGGCGCTGCGCCGGGGGTCGACCACGATCAGCTTCGCCCCGGCCTTGACCCGGTCCATCAGGCGCAGGAACAGGATCGGGTGACAGTCAGCCATGTTCGCGCCGATCACGAAGAACAGCTCAGCGCGATCGAAGTCTTCATAGGACCCCGGCGGGCCGTCGGCGCCGAGGGAGAGTTTGTAGCCACTGCCGGCGCTGGCCATGCACAGCCGAGAGTTGGACTCGATGTTGGATGTGCGGACGAAGCCCTTGGCCAATTTATTGATCAGGTATTGGGATTCCAGTGACATCTGGCCCGACACGTAGAACGCCAAGGCGTCCGGGCCGTGGGTGTCGAGGGTGTGACGCAGGCGGCGCGCGGTTTCGCGGAGGGCGTTGTCCATGCCGATGCGCACCGGGTCATTCTGCCGGGCCTGGCGTACATAGGCGTTTTCCATGCGTCCGGACTCGGCGATGGCTTGCCCGCAGGTGGTGCCCTTGGTGCACAGGCGGCCAAAGTTGGTGGGGTGGGCTTTGTCGCCGATCACCTTGACCACTTTATTGTCTTGCACCTGCATGACGATGCCGCAGCCCACGCCACAATAAGGACACACGCTGCGTATGCTTTGGTTGGCCATCTGAAACCTGCGTAAACAAAAAAGGCGCCTTGCAACCCTCCGTTCAGAACGGGGATTACACGGCGCCTTTGTCGTGAGAGGGCAGTCAGCGTTGACTGCTTGGTTGGAGTGTTCCTAGCAAGTCACGCGCCAGGTTTTTCACGAGGGGTTTGTTAGGTGAACGGGCGTTTTTTGGTGAGTGGGCTGCTGTGGTGAGCAGAGCTTGTTGTGGTGAGCGGGCTTGCCCCGCGCTGGGCTGCGCAGCAGCCCTCTTGAGACCGAGGTGACTTGGGCGCGGGGCAAGCCCGCTCACCACAATAAAATGTTCAGCAGAGGGTGGGGCGTGCACATTTATGAAGCGGAGCGCACCAGTTGGAGGCGCTGAACAATGCGTTTGGCGGGGTTAAGCGACGACATTGGCTGTTGTAACGGGCTATCAGATGGCTTGGCACAGACCCTGCAAGCTCCCCCTCAACCCACTTCGGTCAACGAAGATCGACACCAGGGGCATATAGCGGTGAATCCGGCGCAGTCGCCCGATCCGAACCCGCATAAGAACAGGCAAAGACGCCTGGAACCGCAAGGTTTCAGGCGTTTTTTTTTGCTTTTTTAAAACCGTGATGAGCGTTGTCGGGTGCTTACTATGAACCATCTCAAAACCTTGATCGTCGTCGGCAATGGCATGGTCGGCCACCACTGTGTGGCGCAATTGATCGAGCGCGGCGCACTGGCTCACTACCGTTTGCACGTGTTCAGCGAAGAGCCGATGCGCGCCTATGACCGGGTGCACCTGTCTGAATACTTCACCGGTCGCGATGCCGAGTCGCTGGCTTTGTCCGACGCCGCGTTGTACCAGACGCCGGGTGTCACCCTGCACCTGGGCGTACCGGTGCTGGAGATCGACCGCGCGCGCTGCGAAGTGATCACCGCCAACGGCTGCGTCGCCTATGACAAGCTGGTGTTGGCCACCGGTTCGTATCCGTTCGTGCCGCCTATCGAAGGCGCCGAAGGCGATTCGCGGTTGGTGTATCGCACCCTTGAGGACCTGGACGCGATTCGTAAGGCCGCCGCCAATGCGAAACGCGGTGTGGTAGTGGGCGGTGGCCTGTTGGGCCTGGAAGCTGCCAACGCCCTGAAAAGCCTCGGCCTTGAAGCCCATGTGGTGGAATTCGCGCCGCGCTTGATGCCGGTGCAACTCGACGACTTCGGCGGCCTGGCGCTCAAGGCGCAGATCGAGCGGCTGGGCGTGGGCGTGCATTTGTCGCGCGCCACCCAATCCATCAGCGCGGGGGAGCAGTACCGCTACCGTATGAATTTTGCGAATGACGAGTTCCTTGAAACCGACCTGATCGTGTTCTCCGCCGGTATTCGCGCCCAGGATGCACTGGCCCGCCAGGCCGGCCTGGACATCGGCCCGCGTGGCGGCGTGGTGATCAACGACGAATGCCTGAGCATCGACCCGAACATCTACGCGATTGGCGAATGCGCGTCCTGGAACGGTAGCCTGTTCGGCCTGGTCGCGCCGGGCTACCAGATGGCCCGAGGCGTCGCCGCGCTGCTGTGCGCGCAAACCGCCGAGCCGTTTGTGGGTGCCGACATGTCGACCAAACTCAAGTTGCTCGGCGTCGACGTGGGCTCCATCGGTGACGCCCATGCCCACACGCCGGGCGCGCGCAGCTACCAGTTCATCGACGAAGCCAGCGCCAGCTACCGGCGCCTGGTGGTGGACGCGTCGGGCAAACATGTGATCGGCGCGGTGCTGGTGGGCGACAACAGCTACTACGACACCCTGCTGCAATACATGCAAAACAGCATCACGCTGCCGTCCGAGCCGGCCAGCCTGATCCTGCCGTCGTCCAGCGGCGCCCCGACCCTCGGCCCCGGCGCGCTGCCAGAATCGGCCACCGTTTGCTCCTGCCACAACGTGACCAAGGGCGCGATCTGCTCGGCCATCGACGGCGGCTGCAGCGACCTCGGCCTGCTCAAAACCCAGACCAAGGCCTGCACCGGATGCGGCGGCTGCGCTGGCTTGCTCAAGCAGGTGTTCGAGCATGAGCTGATCGCCCGTGGCGTCAGCGTCGACAAGAGCCTGTGCGAACACTTCGCCTACACCCGGCAGGAGTTGTACGCGCTGGTGCGCGTGGAAGGCATCCTCACCTTTGACGAACTGCTGGCCAAACACGGCCGTGGTCACACCGGCTGCGACGTGTGCAAGCCGGCGGTGGGCTCGATCCTGGCGTCGTGCTGGAACCAGCCGATCATGGACGCGTCCCTGGTGCCGTTGCAGGACACCAACGATACGTTCATGGCCAACATGCAGAAGAACGGTACCTACTCGGTGGTACCGCGTATTCCAGGCGGCGAAATCACCGCGGATAAACTCATCGTGATCGGCGAGGTGGCGAAAAAATACGACCTCTACACCAAGATCACCGGCGGCCAGCGCATCGACCTGTTTGGCGCGCAACTGCACGAATTGCCGGACATCTGGAGCGAACTGATCGCCGCCGGGTTTGAAACCGGGCATGCCTATGGCAAATCCACGCGCACAGTGAAGTCCTGCGTGGGCAGCACCTGGTGCCGTTACGGCGTGCAGGACAGCGTGAAAATGGCGCTGCTGATCGAGGATCGCTACAAGGGCCTGCGCTCGCCGCACAAGCTCAAGTTCGCAGTGTCCGGCTGTACCCGCGAATGCGCCGAAGCCCAGAGCAAGGACGTCGGCGTGATCGCCACCGAGAAGGGCTGGAACCTCTACATCGCCGGCAACGGCGGTATGCGCCCTCGCCATGCGGAGCTGTTCGCCACTGACCTGGATGACGCCACGCTGATCCGCTACATCGACCGCTTCCTGATGTTCTACATCCGCACCGCCGACAAGCTGCAACGCACCTCGGTCTGGCGCGAAAGCCTCGAAGGCGGCCTGGATTTCCTCAAGGACGTGATCCTGCACGACAGCCTGGGCCTCGGCGTAGAGCTGGAGGCGCAGATGCAACTGGTGGTCGACCGCTACGAATGCGAATGGGCCAACACCCTCGCAGACCCGGAAAAACTCAAGCGCTTCCGAACCTTCGTCAACGACAAACGCCCCGACCCGGACATCCACTTCGTCCAGGAACGCGGTCAACGTCGGCCGATCATGGCCGCCGAACTCAACCTGATTCCCGTCACCGAGGAGATTGCCTGATGAGCCAAGCCAACCCGCAACGCAACCTGGCCACTTGGAAAAGTGTGTGCAGCGAAAACGATTTGGTGAGCAACTCCGGCGTGGTGGTGTGGCTGGACGGCGCGCAAGTGGCGCTGTTCTACCTGCCGGGTGCGCAGGACCAGACGTTGTTCGCCATCGACAACCATGACCCGGAATCCGGCGCGAATGTGATCGGGCGCGGCTTGATCGGCAGTATCAAGGGTGACCTGGTGGTGGCGGCACCGATCTACAAGCAGCATTACCGGCTCGAGGATGGGCAGTGCCTGGAGGCGCCTGATCAGAGGCTGCGGGTTTGGCCGGTGCGGTTGAATGCTGGGGTGGTGGAATTGGCATTGGATTGATGCTGTGTGGCAAGCGGGCTTGACCCGCTTGCCACAGGAAGCGTGCATGGCCTTAGGAAATGCCCTTCGTCGCACGCACCGAATCATCCTTGATATCCTCGGCAAACTTGCGCATCAGCCGCACCAGATTGTCGAAGTCGCCTTCATCCCAGGTGGAGAAGATCGACACACCGATCCTCTCCCGCGCGTCGTCGACGCGGTCAGTCATGGCTTTGCCTTTCTCGGTAATCACCGACTCGCGTACGCGGCGGTCGACTGCGCTTGCCTGGCGCAGAACCAAGCCCAGGCTTTCCAGCTTCGCCACCTGCCGGCTCACGGTGGTGTAGTCACGGCCCACGCGGTCAGCCAGTTCGACTACGCCGATCGGCCCCAACCTTTCCACCAGCACCAGCAGCGGAAACAGGGCGCGATCCAGTGAAATCCCGGCTTCGCGCACCATCGCTTCGTCGCGCTGCGGGCGGTTCATCACCCCCACGATCTCAACCAATGAACCATGCAGGTCGCGCAGTTGGGCGGATATATGTGCTTTTTGCACATTTTTAATTGACACGGTGTTCGCCTCTCTTAATATGTGCGTATTGCACATATAGGTGATCCAGTATGAAAGCGCAATTCGCTGTCGATGTACTGATTTGCGGTGCCGGTGCCGCCGGCCTGACCTTGGCAATCGACCTGGCGAGAAGGGGTATCACTTTTCGGCTGATCGAAAAAAATGCGCATCCCTTCCAGGGTTCACGCGGTAAAGGTATCCAGCCAAGGTCTCAGGAAGTGTTCGAAGACCTGGGTATTCTCGACCGTCTGATGGCAGTGGGTGGAGTCTATCCGACTGACCGGCGCTACCGCGACGATGGCAGCTACAGCGAAACAGAATTCACAGAATCCAAGGCGTCGATGCCCGCCGAGCCTTACCGACAACCGTTGATGGTGCCGCAGTTTTTGACCGAGCGCGTGATGCGCGAACGTCTGCTTGAGTGGGGGCATCAGCCTGAATTTGCTTGTGAACTGGTTGGATTTGAGCAGGACGGCAACGCAGTCACCGCACGGCTGATCGGCAACGCAGGTGAAGAACACATCCGTGTGCGTTGGTTGGTGGGTGCTGATGGGGGGCGCAGTTTTGTTCGACATGCCCTGGATATCGGCTTTCCCGGCAAGACCCTTGGCGTACGCGCTTTGGTGGCGGATGTCGAACTTAGCGGCCTCACGCGTGATGCCTGGCACCGTTTTGGTGACGGCGATATGCAGCGCCAAATTGCGATATGCCCCCTGGCCGGCACCGAGCTGTTCCAGATTCAGGGGCCGATTCCCGCGGATCTTGACGTCGATTTCAGTGCCGAGGGGCTCACCGTAATCATCGCCCATCGCACCGGTCGCGCCGATATCCAGGTGCACGCGGTGTCTTGGTCGTCGGCCTACACCATGAATGCCCGCCTGGCGGATCAATACCGCGTGGGGAGGGTGCTGCTGGTGGGGGACGCCGCCCATATCCATCCACCCACCGGTGGCCAGGGCCTGAATACCAGCGTGCAGGACGCTTACAACCTGGGCTGGAAGCTGGCGGCGGTGGTACAGGGGGCACCTGATGATTTACTGGATACCTATGAAGCGGAGCGTCGGCCTGTCGCCGCTTGCGTGCTTGGTTTGTCCACCCAACTGCTGGGTGAGATGAAGAACGGCGAACTGCGTCGGGGCAGGGAAGTGCATCAGTTGGATATTGCCTATCCAGAGTCCTCGCTGACGTTGAAGAGCCCCGTGCGTAACGGCGTTGCAGCGGGTGACCGGGCGCCGGACGCGCCAGTCCGAGGTGCCGCTGGGCAGGCGTTGCGGCTGTTCCATCTGTTCAAGGGAACGCACTGGACGGTGCTCAGTTATGGCGTAGCGCGCGGGGTGGTGCCTACTCGGCCGGGCTTGCATGTCCATAGAGTTGGACCTGAGGGTGATGTGCTCGACGACCATGGCTACGTTAAACATGCCTACGAACTGGCGATGGGCGAGTGGGTGCTGGTGCGACCTGATGGGTATATCGGTGCGATGGGTTCGTCAGCGAATACCGATGTCCTGGACGCTTACCTTCAGCAGGTTATGCCGTGCGCGCAGGTGGATGGCAGTGCTTGAAATCGCGTTAAGATGCCGCCTGGACTTCAGGTTGATCAAGGATTTTGCATGGCGCTTATCACCGAACGTGTAGCACAGGCCCGTAACAGCACCAACGACAAGGTTATATGCCGCATGGCCTCGGGCTGGGCGGTCATGGGTGATGTACAGTTTCTCCCTGGTTACTGCCTGCTGCTGCCTGACCCGGTCGTTGCCAGTCTGAACGACCTCGATACCGAGGCCCGCACTGCCTACCTGCTGGACATGGCCCTCCTGGGCGATGCGGTGTTGCAGGCCACTGGTGCGCTGCGTATGAACTACGAGATTTTAGGCAATTCCGAGCCGGAACTGCATTGTCACATTTTCCCGCGCTACGCCTCGGAACCGGACGACAAACGCAAGATGCCGGCGTGGTTTTATGACTGGAAAAACGCGGTGCAGTATGCGGAAAGTGAGCATGGGGAATTACGCAAAGCGATTGCGCAATTGTTGAATATGACGACATCGGCCTAAGGAAGGGATGGATTCAATGCGCGAACGAAAGGCGTCACGCCTGCTGGTGATCAACCCCTCCCAGGAGGTGCTTCTGTTCAGGTTCGTCCATAAAGACGGACCATTGGCCGGGCAAAATTATTGGGCTACGCCTGGCGGTGGCGTAGAGGCTGGTGAAACCTTCGAGGTGGCTGCAATACGCGAGCTGCGTGAGGAAACGGGAATCAAGGTTGACACTGTTGCGGCGCCCATTGCGGACCGCAAGGTCCCCTTGATGCTGCCTTGCGGGGAAACGGTGTTGGCGATTGAGCAGTATTATCTGGTTCACGCACCCGATGAGGACCTGTCAAAAGCGGAATGGACCGCCCATGAGACGCAGGTCATGGCGGATCATCGTTGGTGGTCTGTCAATGCGCTGCGCTCTACCGAAGAGACAGTCTGGCCGCAATCACTGATCGATATGCTTGTGAAAGAGGGCGTGTTTCAACCCGCTACCTGACCGTCGTGGTCAACAATGAACCAGGATTTCGTCGGTCTCCATCACGGCGGCATAGTCCATCGCCAGGTTGCTCAGCGACAGCGCATGCACGTCTTCAGCCGGCCACAGGCGCCCGGACAAATCGGTTTGATCGAAGGTGTAGCAGGCATCTGAAACCACCGTCACCGCAAAACCCAGGTTACCGCCGGAGCGTGCCGTGGCCTCGACCGAGTTGTTGGTGATCACGCCGACGATCACCAACTGTCGGATGCCGCGTGCATGCAGCCAGCGTTCCAGCCCTGAGGCGACGAAGGCATCCGGAACGTTCTTTTCGACCACATGCCCATGCGCCAGCGGTTGCAGCGCTGGCTGGAATTCGCAGCCCGGTTGACCCGGCCAGAACACCGAGTTGGGCGAGCGGGACATGTGCCGGATATGCACGACAGGGCGGTCGGATTGGCGCCAGGCATTCAGCAGGCGCTGCATCTGCACCTCAGCATCCGGATTGTTGCGTCGCCCCAGCTTGGGCTGGTTCATGCCTTGCTGCATGTCGATGATCAGCAGTGCAGCGTTGGTGGCTAACGATTGCATGGCACCTCCTTTTGCGTATGGGGCTCGAAACATACCATGAGGGTAAACGGTCATGAAGGTTGGGTTTACTTGAAGGACATTGACTGAATAAGGAATCGATCAATGATCCGCAAAGCGTTACCTGGCGACGCCAACGCCATCGCCCAGGTGCATATCCGCAGTTGGCAGGAAGCCTATCGCGACCTGATGCCTGCCGAGTTCTTGAAGGGGTTGGACGCAACGCTGGCTCGGCGTGAATCCTTTTGGGTTCGCTCGATTGAGTCGGGCGAGTCCGATGTGTGGGTCGCCGAGCTGGGTGGGCAAGTCGTCGGCTGGATATCGGTCGGTGCCAGTCGAGACGAAGAAGCTGCCGGAGCAAACGCTGGTGAGGTCATGGCCATTTATGTTTTAGCCAAGTGTTGGCAAGCCGGCGTGGGGCTGGCGTTGTGGAATGCGGGCCTGCAGTTCTTGATGGAGCAAGGGTATGAGTGTTTGACGCTTTGGGTCTTGAGCCGTAATGAAAGGGCTATCCGGTTTTATCGCAAGGCGGGCTGTCTTGAGGACCCGGGGAGTGAACGTCATCTTCAGAGGGGAGGTGTCACTCTGGAAGAAATGAGATATCGGTTGCCCTTTCGACCAGGTTGAGCGCATTCACATACGCACGAAACATATCAGCCATCCCCTCGGAGTACACCGCAATTTCTTCAGCCGTTCGCGGACTGTTGGAAAACTCCTTCCCCACTGAACTGAGCGTGGTCAGGATCAAATCACTGGCCAGGATCCGCTTGTCAACTGACACCTCAGGCAACAACTCCAGCATGAACCCCTTGAACGCCTGCCGTCCCGCCGCGCGCACTTCCAGGGCTTCCGGTGCATCGCGATAGAGCGGCGCCGCGTCGCTCAGCGCGCCGCGCATCTGTGCTTCTTCGCATTCCGACTCGATAAAGGCGTGCACCAACGTGCGTAGGCGGTCCAGTGGCGTTTCGTCGCGTTTCTCCAGGATGTCGCGCAGCATCTGGGTAGTCTGCTGCCACTCATCACTCTGCAACCGGAACAGAATCGCTGCTTTGTTGGGGAAGTACTGGTACACCGACCCCACGCTCACGCCGGCCTTTTCCGCGACCCGTGCGGTGGTGAAACGGGTGGCGCCTTCCTTGGCCAAAACCTGAATAGCCGCCTGCAGAATTGCCGCCACCAACTCGGTGGAACGGGCCTGTTGCGGCTGTTTACGCGTGGAAATACGCGGGGTCTGGCGGTTGGTCATACAGGGCTCCTGAAGCAGGGCTAATGCGAATAGCGAAGGATGCGAATCACTCGCATACTTTTAATGCGACGAATTAGTCGCATCTTAGTCCCAACTCACTGGAAATCAATTATGTCGAGCCTGACCACCGCGCCTCTAGCGCCCCTGATTGAACGTCTTTACGCCCAGGCCGATGCGGCCACCAGCCCGCTGCTGAACTCGGTCTCTCAGGCAGAACGCGAACGGCTGATGCACAGCAAAACCGAGTACGTGGCTCTGTATTCGATGCTCAAGGACCTGTGGCTACCCGTGTCCCAGGACACCGGCAAGCTGCTCTACATGCTGGCTCGCAGCAACAAGGCGCGGGCGATTGTCGAGTTTGGTACTTCGTTTGGGCTGTCGACCTTGTTCCTGGCTGCCGCACTGCGCGACAACGGCGGCGGTGTGCTGATCGGCAGCGAGTTCGAAGCCTCGAAGATCGCCCTGGCGCGCGAGCATTTCATCGAAGGCGGCGTGAGCGACCTGATCCACATTCGTGAAGGTGACGCGCTGGTGACCCTGGCCAGCGACTTGCCAGAGGTTGTCGATCTGTTGCTGCTGGACGGCGCCAAAACACTGTATGGCGACGTGCTGAACCTGGTGGAACGCCACCTGCGCCCCGGCGCACTGGTGGTGGCAGACAACACCGATTATTGCCCTGAATACCTGGCCTACGTACGCGCCCCGGAGAACGGCTACTTGTCGGTGCCCTTTACCGATGACATCGAACTTTCAATGCGCCTGGGCTAATCGAGGACTCAACTCATGCACGTATTTGTCACGGGGGCCACCGGTTGGGTTGGCTCCGAAGTGGTCAAGGACCTGCTCAATGCCGGCTACCTGGTGACCGGCCTGGCTCGCGCCGAAGACAAGGCGCAGGCGCTTGCCGCCACCGGCGCCAAGGTGCTGCGCGGCACCCTGGATGACTTGGACACCTTGCGCCGCGCCGCCTGGACGGCGGATGCGGTGATTCACACCGCGTTCAATCACGACTTCTCGCGCTTTATCGAAAACTGCGAGCAGGACCGCCGGGTGATCGAGGCGTTCGAGTCGGTGTTGAGAGGTTCGGACACGCCGCTGATCGTCACTTCGGGTTTGTCCGGCCTGCCATGCGGTGCGGTCGAGGCAGACCTGCCTAATGCCGCATCGCCACGCCAGTCCGAAGCCGCCGCGAGGGCGCTGGCTGCACGCGGCGTGCGGGCGGCAACGGTGCGCCTGGCGCCTTCGGTGCATGGCGTGGGCGACCACGGTTTCTTGCCGATCCTGATCCGCCTGGCCCGCGAGACTGGCGTGTCGGCGTATATCGGCGACGGGCAGAACTGCTGGTCGGGGGTGTACCGCACCGACGCGGCGCGGGTCTATCGCCGGGTGCTGGATGATGACCTTAGCCAGCCTGCGTATCACGCAGTCGCGGACCAGGCGGTGCCATTCAAGGCGATTGCCGAGGTGATCGGACGGCGACTGGGCATGCCGGTTGAATCCCGACCACGCGAACATTTTGGCTGGTTCGCCAATATGGCCGGCGCTGATATGGCCGTTTCCAGTGAGCAGACCCGCGAGCGGCTGCGGTGGACACCAACGGGCCCAAGCTTGTTGGCAGACCTTGATCAAGCCGATTACTTCAGGCGCTGAGCGGAGAGTTTTGATGACACAACACAGAACCGTGCTGATGAGTATGTTGCCGATTACGTTGGCGGTGTTCGTCGGTTTCCTGATTATCGGCATGCAGTTGCCCGTGTTGCCTTTGCACCTGAATCAGACATTGGGCATGGGCACGCTGGTGGTGGGCGTGGTGATTGGCGCGCAGTTCGCGGCAGCTTTGCTGTCGCGGGCTTGGGCCGGCAACTTTGCTGATATGCGTGGCCTGTGGTGTTGGCGCTGGGCGAAAGCCTGGTCATCACCGGCTCCATGGGCTGGGGCATGGGGCGGGTAGGGCCACAGAATACCGGTAAGGTGATGGCCTGGATCGGTATCGCGATTTACGCCGCCTTCGCGCTGGGTGCGCCGTTGGGTGTGGCAATCAACAACCAATGGGGGTTCAGTGGGCTGTCCATTGCCAGCTTGATCATGCCGTTGTTGGCGGTTGGCGTCGTGATCGGTGCGAAGGGCGTTGCACCGACCAGTCAGCGGCGTACGTCGTTCTACTCGGTACTCGGGGCGGTCTGGCTGCCGGGCTTGGGGCTGGCATTTTCCAGCATCGGCTCTGGCGTGATTGCTGCCTTTGTCGCGCTGCTGTTTGCGTCCAAGGATTGGGGCAATGCGTCGTTTGCGTTTACCGCGTTCGGGCTGGCGTTTATCGGTGCGCGGATTTTCTTCGGGCATCTGCCGGACAAGCTCGGCGGTGCGAAGGTGGCGCTGGTCTGCGTGCTGATCGAGGCGGCGGGGCAGTTGTTGATCTGGGGCGCGAATGATCCTTTGATGGCATACCTGGGCGCGGCATTTACGGGCTTTGGTTATTCGCTGGCGTTTCCGGGGTTTGGAGTGGAAGCGATCAAGCGCGCGCCGCCGCACACCCGTGGGTTGGCGATGGGGGCCTATGTGGCGTTCCTGGATATTTCCCTGGGCATCGCCAGCCCATTGGCTGGGGCTTTGGCTGGGGCGGCAGGGGTGGCGTCGGTGTATTTGGCAGGCGCGGTCGCGGTGGCGCTGTCGGGGGTGGTCGCTTGGGCGTTGCTGACGAGAAAGCCGCTGCTCAACGCTTGCTGAACGCCAGCCGTGCAGCGAACAACACAAAGATCAGGCCGGTGGTGCGGTCCATCCACTGGATGACCTTTTCGCGGCGCAGGAAGCCGGAAAGCGGCTGCGTAGCACCGATCAGCACCAGTGCCCAGATCACGCCAAGCAGCACGTGGATACTGACCAGACCGAACGTCCAGAGGATCAACGGCTGACCCTGGGGGATGAATTGCGGCAGGAACGACACGTAGAAAATCCCCACCTTGGGGTTGAGCACGTTGCCCAGCATGCCTTTGATAAACCAGTTGCCGGCAGGTTTGCCCTGCACCTCGGCGCTCGCCAATGAGCGACGTGGACGCAGCAACATGTTCAAGCCCAGCCAGGCCAGGTACGCGGCGCCGCAGTACTTGAGCAGGTTGAAGGCGACTTCCGACACCGCAATCAACGCACCCAGGCCAAAGGCAACCGCCGCGCCCCACAACAGGCAACCCGCGTTGATCCCCAACGTGGCTTGCAACGCCTGGCGCTTGCCTTCCACCGTGGCGGTCCTGAGTACCAGCGCCGTATCAAGGCCGGGCGTGAGCGTCAGCAGCGTGGCGGCGAAGGTGAAGGCGAGGAGGTTGTCGGTGATGGACATGGGGGGATTCATGCAAGGGGCGTGGGAGAACGTTAACCCAAGCCGGGTCGCCCCGCAAAGAGGCGAACCTGCTTAGGGGGTATCAGCGATTGAATCGCTCCACCAACGCATATTGGGTAGATGCGGTGTTCGTCAGCTCCTTGCTCAGGTCCGTGGATTGATGGGCTTGTATCGACGTCTGGTCAGCCAGTTCGGCGATGGTGGTGATGTTTCGGCTGATTTCCTCGGCGACCGCGCTCTGTTCCTCGGTGGCGGCGGCGATCTGGGTGGTCATGTCAGTGATATGGGACACCGCTTCGCTGATGCCGACCAGCGCCTGGTCCGCCTCCAGCACCCAGGCCACGCCTTCCTGGGCCTGGCGTTGGCCGTGTTCCATACTTTGCACGGCATTGTTGGAGGACGCTTGCAGTTGAGTGATCAACCCGTGGATCTGGGTGGTTGACTGGGACGTGCGTTGTGCCAGTTGCCGCACTTCGTCGGCCACCACGGCAAAACCACGGCCTTGCTCGCCGGCACGCGCTGCTTCGATGGCGGCGTTGAGGGCCAGCAGGTTGGTCTGGTCGGCAATGCCTTTGATCACGTCCACCACGCTGCCGATTTCGTCGCTGTCCTTGGCCAGTTGCGCCACGGTAGCGCCGGTTTCGCTGACCACCGCAGACAGGCGCTCAATCGCCTCACGGGTGTCGCGTGCCACTTCGCGGCCGCGCCCGGTCAGGACGTTGGCCTGCTGGGTGGCGTCGGCGGTGCGTTGCACATGGCTGGCGACTTCCTGGGTGGTGGCGGCCATCTGGTTGACAGCGGCCGAGACCTGTTCAGTTTCGACGCGCTGGCGGTCCAGGCCCTTGGAGCTGGCGGTGGCCAACTGATCGGATTGCCCGGCCAGGGCGCTCAGTTGCTCGGCGCTGTCTTGCAGGCGGGTGAGGCAGGTTTTCAGGCGTGCGTTCTGGCTGAGAAACGCCGTTTCCAGACGTGCCTGTGGCCCGCTGGCGTCGCTGTACATCTGCGCGATCAACGCATCCGAGGTCGAGGGCTCCACACCCTGCAACAGGCGTATTGTGCTGCCTTGACGCCAGTGCGAGCAGAGCACGCCCACCGGTACTGCAACTGCAACGGCCACAGCAACGGCGACGGGCGCACTCAGGAAGATACCGGCGAAGCTGCCGACAAGCCCGGTTGCCACGTACGGCACGCAGCTGATGGCGGCCGGTAGCCAGGCGTCCTGGCGTGGAACGCCCGGCTTGCCCTGGCTGATACGCCGATACAAGGCCTGGGCCCGACGGATCTCATCGGTCGTGGGCTTGACCCGCACAGACTCGAAACCCACTACTTTGCTGCCATCGAATATGGGGGTGACGTAGGCGTTGACCCAATAATGGTCGCCGTTTTTCGAGCGGTTCTTGACGATGCCCATCCAGGGCAGGCCTTGCTTGAGTGCACTCCACATGTGCGCAAACACGGCGGGGGGCACATCGGGGTGACGCACGATGTTCTGCGGGGCGCCAATCAAATCGGCGCGTTCAAAGCCGCTGATGTCGACAAAGGCATCGTTGCAGTAAGTGATGACACCTCGGACATCCGTGGCGGAGATGAGTTTTTGCGAAGGCGCGAGGGAAATCTCACGCTGTGTTACGGGCTGGTTATTGCGCATTCCGACTACTCCCTGGTTGCCCACAGTCCATCGGCGCCATCTGCGAAAAGGTTAATCCACATTGGCCAATTCGCCAGCCACTGGTCAAAAGCCTGAAACTTCCCGGTGAAACCCCTCATAATGGCGGCCATTTTTGTTTAGCCGTTATTCTGGTGTGCCCCCATGGAAATCAAGGTCAACTTTCTCGACAACCTCCGGCTTGAAGCCAAGTTCGACGACTTCACGGTGATTGCCGACCAGCCCATCCGCTACAAAGGCGATGGCTCGGCACCGGGGCCGTTCGATTACTTCCTGGCGTCGTCGGCGTTGTGCGCGGCGTACTTCGTGAAGTTGTACTGCCAGACGCGCAATATCCCCACCGAGAATATTCGCCTGTCGCAGAACAACATCGTCGACCCGGAAAACCGCTATAACCAGATCTTCAAGATCCAGGTCGAGCTGCCGGCGGACATCTCCGACAAAGACCGCCAAGGCATCCTGCGTTCCATCGACCGTTGCACAGTCAAGAAAGTGGTGCAGGCCGGGCCTGAGTTCGTCATCGAAGAAGTCGAAAACCTGGACGCCGACGCCCAGGCTTTGTTGATGCCCAATTCCACCTCCGAGGGCGGCACCTATATCGCTGGCAAGGACCTGCCGCTGGAGCAGACCATCGCCAACATGTCCGGCATCCTGGCCGGCCTGGGCATGAAGATTGAAATCGCGTCGTGGCGCAATATCGTGCCCAACGTGTGGTCGCTGCATATCCGCGATGCGCATTCTCCGATGTGCTTCACCAACGGCAAGGGCGCGACCAAAGAGGGCGCCCTGGCGTCGGCACTCGGTGAGTTCATCGAACGGCTCAACTGCAACTTTTTCTACAACGATCAGTTCTGGGGTGAGGAACTGGCCAATGCACCGTTTGTGCATTACCCGGATGAGCGCTGGTTCCAGCCAGGCCCCAACGACGAGTTGCCTGGTGAAATCCTCGACGCCTACTGCCTGAAGGTCTACAACCGCGAGGGTGAACTGCGCGGCTCGCACCTGTTCGACACCAACTCCGGCAATGAAGAACGTGGCATTGTTTCGCTGCCGTTCGTGCGCCAATCGGACGATGAGGTGGTGTACTTCCCGTCCAACCTGATCGAAAACCTCTACCTCAGCAACGGCATGAGCGCCGGCAACACCTTGGCCGAAGCCCAGGTGCAGTGCCTGTCGGAGATCTTCGAGCGCGCCGTGAAGCGTGAAATCATCGAAGGCGAGTTCGCGTTGCCGGACGTACCGGCCGAGGTGTTGGCCAAGTACCCTGGCATTCTCGCCGGTATCCAGGGCCTCGAAGCCCAAGGCTTTCCCGTACTGGTGAAAGACGCGTCCCTGGGCGGCGAATTCCCTGTGATGTGCGTGACCCTGATGAACCCGCGCACCGGCGGTGTGTTCGCCTCGTTCGGCGCGCACCCAAGCCTGGAAGTGGCGCTGGAGCGCAGTCTCACCGAGCTGTTGCAAGGTCGCAGTTTCGAGGGCCTAAACGATTTGCCGCAGCCGACCTTCGAAGGTCAGGCGGTGACCGAGCCGAATAACTTCGTCGAGCACTTCATCGACTCAAGCGGCGTTGTGTCGTGGCGCTTCTTCAGTTCGCAGTCGGACTACGAGTTTGTCGAGTGGGACTTCTCAGGCGAAGGCGAAGACTCCAATGCCCAGGAAGCCGCGACCTTGTTCGGCATTCTGGAGGGTATGGGTAAAGAGTCCTACATGGCCGTGTACGAACACCTCGGCGCCACTGCGTGTCGCATCCTGGTACCGGATTATTCGGAAATCTACCCGGTGGACGACCTGATCTGGGACAACACCAACAAGGCGCTGTTTTTCCGCGAGGACATTCTCAACCTGCACCGCCTCGACGAGGAAGCGTTGCAAGCCTTGGTCGAGAGCCTGATCGAAAGCGAGCTTGACGACTACACCGATATCACCACCCTGATCGGCATCGAGTTCGATGACAACACCGCCTGGGGTCAACTGACCATCCTGGAGTTGAAACTGCTGATCTTCCTGGCCTTGCAGCAATATGAAGAGGCCAAGGAGTGCGTGGAGATGTTCCTGCAGTACAACGACAACACTGCTGAACGTGGCCTGTTCTACCAGGCGATGAATGCGGTGCTGGAGATGGAGTTGGACGACGACCTGGAACTGGCCGACTACGAAGCCAACTTCCGTCGCATGTTTGGTAATGAGCGGATGGATGCGGTGATTGGCTCGGTGCAGGGTGATGTGCGTTTCTATGGCTTGACGCCGACCAGCATGAAGCTGGAAGGGCTGGACCGGCATTTGCGCTTGATTGACAGCTACAAGAAGCTGCATGCGGCGCGGGCCAATATCACCACAAACTGACACCAATCCCTCTGGGGGGCTTGTTGTGGCGAGCGGGGCAAGCCCGCTCGCCACAACGGCCTGCACGGTACTCAGGCCAAGCCAACCTATTTAGATGCGTAATAACGCCTGGGCCAAATCCGCCCGCAGATCCTCCACATCCTCAACCCCCACCGACAACCGCACCAACCCATCCCCAATCCCCAGCTGCGCCCGCGTTGCCGCCGGGATGCTCGCATGGGTCATGATCGCCGGGTGTTCGATCAGGCTTTCCACACCGCCAAGACTTTCGGCCAGGGCGAAGATCTTGACGTTTTCCAGGAAGCGCGTGGCGCCGGCCAGGTCGCTGTTCAGGTCAATCGAAATCATCCCGCCAAACCCACGCATCTGTTTGCGCGCCAGTTCATGCTGCGGATGGGACTTGAGGCCTGGGTAATAAACCCGTGCCACTTGCGGTTGTTGCTCCAACCAGGTGGCCAGGTCGAGGGCGTTGCTGCAATGGCGCTCCATGCGCAGCGCCAGGGTCTTCACGCCGCGCAGGGTGAGGAACGCGTCGAAGGGCCCGGCGATGGCGCCCACCGAGTTTTGCAAAAAGCCCAGGCGCTCCGCCAGTTCGGGGTTGTCGCCGACAATGGCGATGCCACCGATGACATCGGAGTGGCCATTGAGGTATTTGGTGGTGGAATGCACCACCACATCAAAGCCCAGTTCCAGTGGGCGCTGGATCCAAGGGCTGGCGAAGGTGTTGTCGGCCACGCAAATGATCCCGCGATCGCGGCAGATTCGGGCGATGGCGCTCAGGTCTGTGAGGCTCAGCAGCGGGTTGCTGGGGGTCTCGACCCAGACCATGCGCGTGTCGTCCTGCAGGCTCGCTTCAAAGGCCGACAAGTCACTCAGGTCGACAAAGCTGAAGCGGTGCCCGGCGCTGCGTTGGCGCACTTTGTCGAACAGCCGGAAGGTGCCGCCATACAAATCATTGCCGGAGACGATATGGGCGCCGGCATCCAGCAACTCCAACACCGTCGAAATCGCCGCCAGCCCGGAAGCGAAGGCAAATGCCTGGCTGCCGCCTTCCAGGTCCGCCACGCAGCGCTCCAGGGCAAACCGCGTGGGGTTGTGGGAGCGGCCGTAGTCGAAGCCTTTATGTACGCCGGGGCTGTCTTGCAGGTAGGTGGAGTTGGCGTAGATCGGCGGCATCAGCGCGCCCGTGGTCGGGTCGGGGGACTGTCCTGCATGGATCACACGGGTGGCAAACGCGCTTTTGTCGGATGGGCTCATGCAAGGGATCTCCGTAGGTGGTTGAGCAGGTCGACGCGGGTGATCAGGCCATGGAAGCCCGAGGCGTCGGCGATAATGGCGACCAGGCCGCGATCCAGCTCCGCCTGCAATTGCGCAAGGCTGGCGCTGGGGGCGAGGGTTTGCAGGGTGTCGGTCATGGCGCTGGAGACAATCATGGAGAAATGCGTGGCGTCCTGGTGCAGGCCCAGCAAGATGTCGGATTCATCGATCACCCCCACCAGCTGTTGACCATCCACCAGCACTGGCAGCTGCGATACATCCGCCAGGCGCATGCGTTGGAAGGCGGTGAGCAAGGTGTCGTCGGGGCTTACGCTGATCACACGACCGTCTTCGAAGCGCCGCGCGATCAGGTCGCGCAGGTCGCCGTAGTGCTTGTAGTGCAAAAGGCCTGCGTCGTTCATCCATTGGTCGTTGTAGACCTTCGACAGGTAACGGGTGCCGGTGTCACAGACAAAAGTCACCACGCGCTTGGGCTCGGTCTGTTCGCGACAGTAACGCAGGGCCGCAGCCAGCAGGGTGCCGGTGGATGAACCGCCGAGAATGCCTTCGGCCTTGAGCAACTGCCGGGCGTGGTCGAAGCTTTCTTCGTCGCTGATGGAGTAGGCCTGACGCACGCTGGACAGGTCGGCAATCGACGGAATGAAGTCTTCGCCAATGCCTTCCACCGCCCAGGACCCCGGCGTTTCCATCTTGCCACTGCGGCTGTATTCGGCCATCACCGAGCCCACCGGGTCGGCCAGTACTATCGCCAATTCGGGTTGTACGCGCTTGAAGAAGCGCGTCAGGCCGGTGAGAGTACCGGCTGAGCCGACGCCTACGACGATGGCGTCCAGATCATGCTGGGTCTGTGCCCAGATTTCCGGCGCGGTGCTGGTTTCATGGGCCAGGGGGTTGGCTGGGTTGTTGAATTGGTCGGCGAAGAACGAGCCCGGAATGTCCTTGGCCAGGCGCGCGGCCACGTCCTGATAATACTCGGGGTGGCCCTTGCCCACGTCGGAGCGGGTGATATGTACCTCGGCGCCCATGGCCTTGAGGTGCAGTACTTTTTCCGTGGACATCTTGTCGGGCACCACCAGCACCACCCGGTAGCCCTTGGCCCGACCGA
Source organism: Pseudomonas sp. FH1 (assembly GCF_000510895.2). NCBI lineage: Bacteria > Pseudomonadati > Pseudomonadota > Gammaproteobacteria > Pseudomonadales > Pseudomonadaceae > Pseudomonas > Pseudomonas sp. FH1. The sequence goes on along the minus strand of NZ_AOHM01000005.1, from coordinate 47,126 downwards.
CCAGCGCCAGGCCCAGGCCGGTGTTGCCAGCGGTGGCTTCAATAATGGTGCCGCCGGGGCGCAAACGGCCGTCGCGTTCGGCGGCGTCGATCATGGCCAGGCCGATGCGGTCCTTGATGGAACCACCGGGGTTCTGGGATTCAAGCTTGAGAAACAATGTGCAGGGGCCGGTATCGAACCGGCTGACCCGAACCAGCGGCGTATTGCCGATCAGTTCCAGGACGGCGGGGCGGGAAGGGCTGGGCATGGTGTCACCTGGTGCGAGTTGGCGTCGGGGTGGACCGCAAAATGCAACAAAATGCGAAGTGTGCCTTCGACCATAGGCCTGGAACGCGGCACTCGCAACCGGGGAGTCCGCTGTTTATCTTTTTTTGGCGCATTGGCCTTCAGGGTTGCTTTTGCCGCTGCGTCAATGCCGGTGACGAGGCTTGCATCACCTGGTCCATGACCTGGGCCTGCCAATCGAAATACGGGTTGAAGGTAAGCCGCGCATGCACTTTGCCCGATTCGCGATAGCCCCAGTCCGAGTACCACACGGATTCGCCTGCGCGGCAACGCGCAAAGTCCTCATCGGTCTGGCCGTTCAGGCACACGCGCTGGCTGCCGCCGGGCCCGTACAAGGGGTTGTCGGGTGCGAACAGCACGCCCATGTGGGAGAACCGACTGACCTGTTGGGCCGGCAGGTGGTCAGTGCGCACCAGTAAACGCGGGAGTTGCGGCGACGTGGCGGGCTCGCCGTACCAGATCATGCGTGAGGCCGGGTGGGTGAAGCGCTCAGCGAAGCTCTGCCGTACAAACTCCACATCCACCACTGAGTCATGGGCCGCGCTGACGATCAGCACGGGCCGATCAAACGGCCGCTCTTCCAACTTGTCGATGACTGATTTGCTGGTCTGGTAGAACTGGGCAAAGCCATTGGTAGGCACATTCTGGTAGCGCAACGGTGTTTGTTGCTGCCGCGGACCGTCAGGGTCACGTAGCCATGGCTTGATGTGGGCCAGCCAGGGCAGCAGCCAGATATAGCGATTACGGGCCTTGAACGCCGGGGAAAACATCAACAGCCCGGCAATGTCCGGATTGTCCATGGCGTACTCCAGCACCAGGTTGGCGCCGGTGGAGAAACCACCCAGGTAGACCTGGTCCGTCTCTCGACGCAGCAGCTCCACTTGTTGGGCCACGGTTCGGCGCCAATCCTCGATGTCGACGTCCAGCATGTCCGAGGGTTGTGTGCCATGCCCTGGTAGCAACAGCGTGCGTACTCGATAGCCCCGCGAGGCCAGATGCGCGCCAATATCGCTGAAAGAACCCGGCGAATCGCCCAAGCCGTGGACCAGCAAAACGCCGTGGCCATTGGGCGTTTGCGCGACCCATTCACGCGGCGCATTCCAGTCCAGCTCCAAGCTGTGGTCGGTGTCTTGAAAGCGTCGGTCGCGCTCAAGGTCCAACAGGGTTTGCTGACGGTAGTGTTCAAAACTGTCAGGCGCGGGTGATGGCAGTACTGCCGAGTGGGCAGAGCAACCCGCCAGGCTGAGCAGTATCAGAAAACGCAGTGATTTCATCCAGATCCCCTGACCGATGCAACGTGCAGCCGACCTTACGCGGCCGTCTGCGCTATCGCCAACCAAAAATATGACCATTAGTAACGGCTGTGTGAGGCGATCAGATCGCCTCTGTCAGCCGGTTCCTATAACTGCGTCAGCCGGGTGACAACCGCATCGCTGGCGCGCTGCATTGGCGCGCGCAACTCGCTGCTGATCAACCCCTGCAACGCCAGGGCCGCTTTAACCGGCGCCGGGTTGGGCTCCATGAACAGCGTGTTGATCAAGGGCAGCAACTGGAAAAACGTCTCCCGCGCCTCCGACAGCTGGTTGTCCCGCACCTGCTGCCACAGCGCCACAAACCGTTCGGTGTGTACATGGGCCGACGCCGCAATCGCCCCGGTCGCGCCCAGGCACAGGGCGTTGAAGATCTGGATATCCTCGCCGCACAACACCGTCACGTTGCCACTGGCCAGCAGCGCCAGGGTATTGCCCAGGTTGCCGCCACAGTCCTTGATCGCGACGATTCGCTCATGGGCGACGATGTTGAGCAACGTGGCCTGCTCAAAGGTCGACCCGGTGCGGTAGGGGATGTCATACAGAATGATCGGCACGCTGGACGCATCTGCCACTGTGCGGAAGAACGCTTCCAGGCCAGCCTGGGACGGGCGGATGTAGCTGGGCGCCGGCACCAGCAAACCGGCGACCGGGCGTTGCAGGATTTCGCGCTGGAAGTGCAACAGCTCAATCTGGTTGTAGCCCGCCAGGCCCATCACCACACGGTTTGCCGGCACCCATTGCAACACGGCATCGAGCACCGCCAACTGTTCCTGGCGACTCAGCGACGCCGCTTCTCCAGTGGTGGTGCACACCATGATCCCGGCCACGTGCTTGTCCAGCAGATGGCTGACCAGGCGATGCAGACTGATGAAATCGATGGCGCCGTCCTGGAACGGCGTGACCACGGGAACCCAGATACCTTGAAACGCTGACATGCACTTTCTCCTGATGATTGACCGCTGGAGTCACCGTCAGAAGGGCAGAGGGAATTGTGCAAGGGAGGAAGGCCGTCGCGCTCAATGTCCTGTCAGCTCATCTGACGGGACAGCGCGCCCCGGTCACATGAGCGACTGTTTCTTCGATTTGAGGGCGTGCGCAACGCAACCTTGCGCCTTGGCAATGGAGCCAATGACGGAAAGGTTAACGGAAGACGTTGCAGTCATGAGATGACACACCCTGAATAAGGCCTCCATCTTCATGGAAGATTACAGAGTGTGTCAACGGGGCTTACTCGAACGGGGCTTACTCGAATCTATCGATACGCGAGTCGGAGTAGAAAAACTCGTTCTTGTCGGTGCTCGATTCAAAGAAGTAGGCGTAGTCGGCCAGGAAGTGCAGGTGGTTCACACGGTTGTACTTGTCACCGTCGCTGCGGCAGGACAAGGCCTTGGCGGTGCCCGACAGTTTCGCGTTGAGTTCACTGGCTTGCAGTTCACGTTCAACCTGGCAACGCGTGGTGAGTGACGAGTTGCTGCTGCCAATCAGGCTGTTGAGGCTGGAGCGTGCGGTGGTATAGGTCACCGTTTCGCCCAGGGGCAAGGCCTTCCAGTTACCGGTGAAGCTCAGCTGGGTCAGGGTCGAGCTTTCTGCCATGCCTGAGCCGCCGTAGGTGGCTTTCGACACCAAGTGGAACAAGTTACGCCAGCTCACCGCCTGGCTTTCATAGCCGTCGCCACGCGTCGCCAGGGCCAGTTGCCCGCTCGGCGCATCCTGGCTGATGAACTGGGTGCTTTTGTTATCGCTGGTCTTGCCGCGGTAGTTGCTGGTGCCGACAAACTGTACGTACTTGAACGAATGGGCGGGCTTGTCCAGGTTCAACTGCGCGATGGCCGCCAGCACTGCGGGTTGCACCGACGTCAGGGCGATGGTGGCCGGTGCTTTCATACGCGGCTTGAAAGCAGGCAATGTGGCGATCTTTTCCGGGCTGGTACAAACGTTGTTGAACAGCAACGCATAGTCGGCATTGCTGCCGGCGATGTTCTGTGGCGTGGGGAAGCTGTCGACACGGCCGTCGCTGACGCGGTTGTTGGCGTCGATGTCGTAGCCGGCCAATTCCATGTAGGTGCCGTTCTTGCACGACACCGCGAAGCGTTCGCGTTTTTGCGCGTAAGGGGCGTTGTACGGCAGGTCGTTGAGCACTGTCGGGTTATCGAAGGCCGCCCAAAAGCGTGTTTCGCCGTTGACGGTCTTGATGCTGTTGGCGTCGATCAACACCTGATCGCCACGCTCATTAGCCTGTACCAGGCGCCAGTCGGGCTTTGGCGTTTCGGCACAGGCGCGTACGAACGTCTGGTTGGTGGCCAGGGTTGCGTGCAACTCCGGCGACAGCTTTTGCGCGCTAGCATAGCGGCCTACGCTGCCTGGATACAGGCGCTTGACCGCGTCCATGTACAGCAGGTGCAACTGGGTGGAAGAACAAGCGGCCTCAAATTGCAGGGTGCGACGCACGGGGTTGTTTGGGAGCGTGGGCATCAGCACCTCGAAGCTCAACGTATCGCCTTCGCGCACGATACTGTTCTCAACCAGCGGTTGGCTCAGGGCCAGGGAAAACATTTGATCGATCTTGGCTTTCTGGGTGGCGCAACCGGCCAGGGTGGCGATGCCACCGATCAGCAAAAGGGGAGTGATAAAGCGCACAGGAGCCTCATTGAGTCCATTCAGGGATTTAAGGATGACGGCAGGCGCGGCCGGATCTTTAGCCGGATGTTGCTGGTGGAGCGCCAAACCTGGTCGCAAGCCCCGGCACAGCAAGGGTGTAGCCGTCGCCGGATATGTGCGCGTCGCAATCGTCCTGCCGTGCTTTCAACCAGCCGGTAGTCTATTCGCACCTTCCGGGAGAACCTCGATGATCCGACGCGCGTGTTTGGCCGCCTTGCTGACCCTGTCTGTGTCGAGCGCCTTTGGCGCCTCGACCTACGATCACTTGTATGCCTTTGGCGACAGCTACTCCGACAATGGCGCGGGCGACGCGCTCACCACAAGGCTTGCCGCGCAGAAGGTCAAGGACGCCCAGGCACTGCCAGGCCCGCTGTACTGGAAGGGCCGCTGGAGCAACGGCCCGACCGCCGTTGAAGGCTTGGCCCAGGCATTAAAAACACCGCTGACCGACTACGCGGTGGGCGGCGCCAAAAGTGGCCACGGCAACTACTACACGTGGATGATGCCGACCCAGGACACCGGCGTGCTGGGCCAGGTTACCGAGCATTTGCAGGCCGCAAAGTCTCACAAGGCCGATCCCAAGGCGCTGTATTTCATTTTCATCTCGGCCAACGATTTTTTCGAATGGGCCGACTTCTCCCATCCTGAAACCATCGAAGCCCTGAGCGAATCCAGCCTGGCCAACATCCGCACTGCCACCGAGCAACTGGTGGCAGCGGGGGCCAGGCACGTGATGGTGGTGGGCACCACGGACCTCAGCCATGTGCCTGCAGTGGTGCAGGGCAACCAGATCGACAACGCCAAGCACTACCAGCAGTTGCTCGCACAGAAGCTGCCGGCCGCGTTGGCGCAGATCGGCGGGGCGAAGGTCACTTACTTCGACCATTTGGCGTTCAGCGACGCGCTACGCGCCAATCCCCCAGCCAATGGGTTCACGGATATGGACACGCCATGCCAGCCCACCTACCCCGACGTGAAACCGGCGTGCGCCAACCCCGATAGCCATTACTACTGGGACGAATGGCACCCCACCCGCAAGGTCCACGCCCTGGCGGCAAAGGCCATGCTCAAGGCGTTGCCTTAGCCAGCGGCCACCGCCGCTTCAATGGCGGCGATGTCGATCTTCTTCATGGTCATCATCGCGTCAAAGGCGCGCTTGGCGACGGCCGGGTCGGGGTGGGTGACCGCGTCGGTCAGCACGCGCGGTGAGATCTGCCACGACACCCCCCATTTGTCCTTGCACCAGCCGCAGGCGCTTTCCTGGCCGCCGTTGCCGACGATGGCGTTCCAGTAACGATCCGTCTCGGCTTGGTCATCAGTGGCAACCTGGAATGAAAACGCCTCGGTATGGGGGAAGATCGGCCCACCGTTGAGGCCAATGCAATGGATGCCCAACACGGTGAAGTCCACGGTCAACACGTCGCCTTGTTTGCCGGACGGGTAATCACCGGGCGCCAGGTGCACGGCGTTCACCTTGCTGTCGGGGAAGGTCATGGCGTAGAAGGTGGCGGCCTCCAGGGCGGTGCCGTTGTACCAGAGGCAGAGGGTGTTCTTGCTTTTCATGATCGGTCTCCACAGGAAAAGGGCCGTGTAGAGTCTAGACGGCCAGTTGCTGCTCGATGGCCCCCTTGTCGATAACCGACCACACGTGGACAAATTTACCGTCCACCACTTCGTAGAACACATTTTCGTCGAACGTCACCGTGCGCCCATTGATCGGCAGCCCGAAGAACTCGCCCCTGGGCGTCACAGTGAAATTCAGGCGGCTGGCAACCGTCGGCGGATCGGCCACCAGCAGCTGGATCCGGAACACCAGGTCCGGTATCTCGCGAAAATCCCGTTCCAGCATGGCACGGTAGCCGGCAAGGCCGACTCGTTCGGCGTTGTAGGTTACGTCCGGGTGCACGAAATCACCCAGGTGCTCCCAATCCTGACGGTTCAGGCAGTCGATATAGCCTTGGTAAAAGGCGGCGAGTTCGTTTCTAGTCATGTCTCAAGCCCTGCGTGCCATCAACAACACCGTCGCCGCCGCCGACAACAACCCCGCGCAGCACCGATTGAAAATCCGCTTGCCCCGCGGCTCGGCAAACCAGCGCCGCATATGCAGGCCCATATAGGCGTAGGCGCTGATGGCGATCCACTCCAGCACCAGGAACATCGCGCCGAGCAGCGCGAATTGCGGGGTGATGGGCTCGCCGGGCACCACGAATTGCGGCAGGAAGGCGGTGAAGATCAGGATTGCCTTCGGATTGCCCGCCGCCACTAAGAACTCCTGCCGCGCCAACGCCCACAATCCCACCTTGGCCGTCGTGGACTGCGCCTCTGCCTCCGGATTAGCCCGCCACAACTGAAACGCCAGATAAAACAGATACGCCGCGCCCAGGATCTTGATCCCATAGAACAACAACTCAGACGTTTGCAGCACCACTGCCAAACCCGCAGAGGCGAGGGCGATCATGCCGGCGAAGGCCAGCAAGCGGCCAATACCGGCCAGGCATGAGGTGCGGTAGCCGTAGCGGGTGGAGTTGCTGACGGACAGCAGGTTGTTCGGGCCTGGCGCCATGTTCAGGGCGAAGCAGGCGGGGAGGAAAAGGGCGAGGGTGGCGAGGTCCATGGCGGCTCCGGGTTCGCGGGGGCGGGGAGGTGTGAGGATAAGGGGAGTGGAGGTCGTTGGACAGCCTCAGTCGTTCGTGTTGTGAGCCATCGCGGCGTTTGCGCCATCAGCGGCCATCTGTTCAGCACTGCGCATCCCGTCAATCCTTAAGACCGGAGCCGTCTGCTGTGACAGCCACGCCTCATGCCACGCCCGGTTGCGGCCCGAGAAATCCGGCTCGTCATACTGCGAAGCCCATTCCCGAAAGCCCACGTGTATTGCGTGCATATCACCACCGGGTGCGATCCGCTCGCCAAAACGCGCCTTCTCGCGGGCAGCCAGGCGTTCGAGGCGAACGGGCGTGGGTGTGACCACAAAGACAATCAGGTCGGCATCAGCAATCAGCGCATCGCCCCAGACCATGCAGGAACCACTCAGCACCCAGCCGTCGTCACCGCATGCTTGCTGCATCAATGACACGCGCTCAGCGGGAGGTCGCTTGGTTGTGAAGGGAGGGTTTGTGGGCATCCAGTAAAAGTCATCGACGTCGACTTGTCGTAGACCCAGCCGTATGGCGAGGTTGTGACCCAGCGTGGTGACGCCTGCGCAGGATGCACCTGTGATGTAGATCCGCATTTTTCCTCCATGAATACACGCCGGGTCCCAGGTCAGGGAGATGTCCTGCCCAGGCAGTTCAGGGCAAAGGTGTCGGGGTGACGGTGTACCAACCCGAAGGGGTTTTGGCACACACCTGCGGCCTGAGCGGTGTTTCAACCGTGTTGTTGCCCTGAACGGAGAGTTGGCGAACGGCAATCACGCAACCTGCCTTGAATGTGCTGATTTTGACCATCTGCAGTTCCATTTCATAGTCTTTGCCGGGCTCGGGGACGAGTGTGACAGGCGCGGGAAAGCAGGACATTTGTGAACCGCCCATGGCGAACCCTGCAATAAAGGGTTTACCCGCCGCAATAACGTGCTCGTCAAACACTTTGGGCGACTGGTTGATGGCTTTGCTCGCCTTGCTGGCAGGCATGCCAATCACGCTGTTCTGGCTGTCGGTGGCTCTGAAAGGGTAGAGGCCCGCCGAGTCGATATGCGCTTTTTGCCATCCGGCTTCTTCAGGTGTTTTGGTCAGCAGGGACCCGTTGTAAAACGCTTCGCAGGTCTGGCCACTGAGGAATCCCGCATTGGTGGTGTCACCCGTGATCAGGCGGATTCGGGCCGAGTTGGCCGGGTCGTATTGGCTGATCTGCGCTTCGTTGCGCACGTCGGTTTTGGTGGTGGCGCAGCCGATAAGCGTCAAGCTGAGCGCCAGGGGAAAGAGAGAACGCATGGGTAACCTTCATATCCTGTGAGGGTGGGGCTTGAGGGGGAGACCTATTGATCAGCGTTCCAAACCGCCAGTTCATAGCCATCCGGATCGGTGAAGTGGAACCTGCGTCCACCCGGGAACGAAAATGTTTCGCGGGTGATGACCGCACCCAGGGCTTTGAGTCGCTGCTGCGTGGCATCGAGGTCATCCGCGTACAAAATAACTAACGGGCCACCCGGCCGAACCGGCTCCCCCGTGGTGAACCCGCCAGTCAGACGCCCATCGCTGAACTCGGTATAGGTGGGGCCGTAATCGACAAACGTCCAACCGAACGCGCCGCCGTAGAAGGTTTTGCTGCGGGCAATATCGCTGACGTTGAATTCGATGTTGTCGATTTGCCGGTCTTTACCTTGAGTGCTCATGCTTGCCTCCCTGGCTGATCTTTTCGAGCGGCGAGTGTAGCGTGAACGTCCGCCTGCATGAAGACGGCAATCATGCCTATGATGCAGTCGACTACAGAATTGATCGGAGTGGACAGCGTGCTGAACATTGGAATCCTGGGCGTCGGTGAACTGACGGAAAAGGTGGTGATCGGCCTGCGGCGCAGCGGCTTTGGCGAGCGGGTGCTGCTGTCCCCGCGCAACCACGAACGTGCGCAGCAACTCAGTGCGCAATGGGACTGCGAGGTGATGGCTGACAATCAACAGGTGGTCGATGGGGCGGATTTGTTGGTGCTGGGCGTGCGCCCGGAGGTGGTCGGTCAGCTCTGCGATGAAGTGCAGCTCAGACCTGAGCAAACGCTGGTATCGCTGGTGGCGGGATTGCCGCTGGCCGAGTTGCAACGCCGGTTCCCGCAGGCGCGTGTGGTGCGCGCCATGCTGTCCTATGCTGCCCAGATCAACCAGACAACCGTGGTCGTCACACCAGGCGGCGAACCCCATGCAACGCTGCTGGGCGCGCTTGGATCATTGGTTGTGTTGGATCAGGAAGAGGCGTTCGAACTGGCCACCGTCGCGGCTTGCATGAACGGCTGGTTCTATTTCTTCCTGAGTGATCTTCAGCAGTGGTTCACCGATAAAGGCCTGTCCAAGGATCAGGCCGCCCAACTGGTGATGGGCAACCTGCAAGACTGCCTGGCCAGCGCCCGCCATCAGCCAACGGCCAGTCTCGAAGCGTTGGGTATGGCCATTGCCACGCCCGGCACCTTTACGGCGGCCGGGCTGGAGGTGCTCAGGAATAACCGAGCGTCCCAGGCATGGACAGAGGCGGCTGATGAAGTGCTTGAACGCCTGCACGAGCCGCTGCCGACAGGCTTGGCGAAGGAACAGTGAGCGGGGATGAAGCATCGCGCGAGCGTCGCTTCATCCCCGTTCTAATTACCCCGCGACAGCCGGCACGGGTGTGTTGAGCAATTGCTGCTCCCACAGGTACGCAATGCCGCTACCCGCGGCATGCTGCTGAAGCACCTCCGTCAGTGCGCCCGCTGTTTCGCTGCGCGCCCAGTCGCGCTGCCATTCTGCGGCAATCGCCAGCCAGGTCATCATGTTCGCGCCGGCCGCAATCATGCGCTGGATCGCTACCTGATGGGCCTCGACGGAAACAGCGCCCGAGGCGTCGGTGATCACGGTCACGTCCCAGCCTTCGCCGAGGGCTTGGATCACCGGCATGGCCACGCAGATTTCAGTCCACAGGCCCGCGATGACCAGTTGCTTGCGGCCAGTGGCTTTTACCGCGTCCACCACGGCCTGATCTTCCCAGGTGTTGATGAACGTGCGGTCGATGACGGTTTGGCCGGGGAACACATCGGTGATTTGCGGGAAGATGAAACCGCCACGTTCGGCGATTACGCTGGTCAGGATGGTGGGTACGTTGAAGGCCTTGGCGGCTTTGGCCAGCGCCGTGGCATTGTTGACCACCATCTGCGGCTCATGGCTGTTCAGGTTGGTGAGTTGGTAAGGCTGATGGTCAATCAGAACGAGTACCGAATCTTCCGGGCGAAGCAGCGAGTCAATGCCGTTACGAAAAGTCATTCATACATCCTTTGTTGTCGTTGTGAGCGGGATCAGCTATCAAGCAGTGCGCAGGTGGGCGCATTGCTTGTGGACAGCACTGTGCTTTTCCCACACTCAATGCGGTAGTCGCGTGCAGTGGTTAACTGTGTCGCTCAAAGGGGAACACTGATTTGGATATCGAAGAACTTCAGACCTTCGTGGCGGTTGCCGATGCGGGGGGCGTTTCGCCTGCTGCGGTGAGGCTTGGCGTGTCCAAGTCAATCGTCAGTCGCAGGCTGGCGCGCCTGGAAGCAGAACTTGGCGTGCAGTTGCTGGCCCGGTCTACGCGCGGGGCCGCACTGACTGAGGCTGGCGCCACGTTCCGCGACTATGCCGCCAGGGTCTGTGCGGAAATAGACGTTGCCAGGGAAGCGATCCTGCCCGCCGGCGCGTTGCGAGGTCGCTTGCGAGTGGCAGCGCCGCTGTCTTTCGGCCCCACCCATTTCGCCCCCGTGCTGGCAGAAATGGCTCGACGACACCCGCAACTGCATATCCAGACCTGCTACAGCGATCGCTTTGTTGATCTCATCGCAGAGGGTTACGACTGTGCAATACGGGTCGGCTACCTGCAGGACTCCAACCTGATTGCACGCTGCATTGGCCCCATCAAGGGCAAACTGGTTGCGAGTCCGGGCTATATCAAAGCCCATGGTGCCCCGCAGAAGCCGGAGGAACTGATCGCCCATCAAGCCTTGATGCAGAGCACCGAAGCCTGGCAATTTCTGGATGGCGACAAGGTCGTTGCAGTGCGTCCCCAGGGGCGCTTCAAGGCGGACAGCGGTGTGGCGTTGGTGGCTGCCGCCGTAGCCGGGCTGGGGGTCGCGTACCTGCCCGATTGCCTCACCCATGACAGCCTGGCCAGCGGTGCGCTGGTGCCGATCATGACGGCGTATCCACCCCCTTCTGCGGGTGCCTACATGGTCCGTCCTGCAGGTCAGCATCCGGCCCAGAAGATTCGGGTTCTCACCGAACTTTTGATCGAGTATTTCGGTACGTCTCCGCACTTTGCGGGTGACGTCGCCAGGTGACAACGCTGGCGCCAGGCGTGGTTTACAGCCGATGGTGCTCCAGCAAAAAGTCCACAAACACGCGGATCCGCGCCGGCATGCTCGCACCGCCGACAAACACCACGTGGATCGGCTCCCTGTCGCCGGGGTTCCAGGCTTCCAGCAGGCGCACCAGGTCACCGCGTTGCAGGTCCTCTGCCACCGTGAATTCGCCGATGCGTGCGATACCGGCGCCCAGTCGCGCCAGTTGCGCGAGCGCCTCGCCACTGCTGCATTCGATATTGCCGTTGATCTTCAGCGAAAACTCGCGGCCATTACGGGCGAAGGGCCAGTCGGATTGGGCACGGCGGAAGTTGAAGCGCAGGCAGTTGTGCCGTAGCAAGTCGTTCGGTTCCAGCGGTGTGCCGTGTTGCTGGAGGTACGCAGGCGACGCCACCAGTGCCTGGCCGGTGTCACCGATGCGGCGCGCTGTCAGCGGGCTGTCTGGCAGGTCGCCAAAGCGGATCGCCACGTCCGCTTGGCCGCCGAGGATGTCGACCACTTCGTCGCCCAAGGTCAAATCCACCACAATGTTCGGGTAGCGGGCGCTGAATGCCGCCACCAAGGGCACGATGGCCATGCGACCGTGGCCCAGGGCCGCACTGACCCGCAACCGGCCTTTGGGGGCGCCCTGGTCGGCGATGGCCTCTTCGACTTCGTCCATGTCGGCCAGGATGCGCCGGGCGCCGCGAAGGTACACCTCGCCTTCGGCCGTAAAGGCTAGGGCGCGGGTCGTGCGAATCAGCAGGCGGGTGCCCAGGCGCTGTTCCGTGCGTGCGATGACGCGGCTGACGGCCGAAGGCGTCAGGCGTAACGCCCGCGCCGCCGCCGACAGGCTGCCTTCCTGCGCCACCATCGCGAATACCGCCATCTCGCCCGACCTGCCGTTGAAATCCATTTTTGCCTCGTGCGCAAAGGTGATTGCCAATTAAACGGTCTCGTGCCGTTAAAGCGTTGATCGTAGCATTTGCGGCATAAATGAGGAGTCTTCCATGCGTATCAATCCACCCCTTGTAGCCCTTGCCGTCGGTGCCTTTGGCATTGGTGTCACTGAGTTCGCGCCCATGGGCATGTTGCCCACCATCGCCAATGACCTTGGCGTGTCCATTCCCACCGCAGGGCTGTTGGTCAGCGCCTATGCCCTGGGGGTATTGCTCGGCGCGCCCCTGATGATCTTGACCACCGGCAAGATTCCCCGGCGCTACCTGCTGGTGGGGCTCATGGCCATTTTCACCCTGGGTAACGTGATGTCGGCGCTTGCCACCGGCTATTACGACCTGTTGATCGCCCGCGTCATCACTTCGCTTAACCACGGCGCGTTTTTTGGCGTCGGCTCCATCGTCGCCGCCAGCGTGGTCGCGCCGGACAAGCGCGCCGGAGCCGTCGCCGCAATGTTTATGGGCCTGACCCTGGCGACCATTGGCGGTGTGCCGCTGGCGACCTGGTTTGGTGAGCTGCTTGGCTGGCGTACGGCGTTCTGGGGCATTGGCGGGTTGGGCCTGGTGACCATGGTCGCGCTGTGGTTCGCGCTGCCTAACCTACCACTGCCGAAAAGCGACGGTGTGCTGGCCGAAATCAAGGTGTTGGGGCGTGGTTCGGTACTGGCGGCGCTGGCCCTGACCGTGGTGGGTTCGGGGGCGATGTTCACCGTGTTTACCTATATCGCGCCGATCCTGAGCAATGAGACCCACGCGTCTACCCCCTTTATCACGGCCATGCTGGTGCTGTTTGGCGTCGGGCTGACCCTGGGCAATATGTGGGGCGGCAAGGCGGCAGACCGTTCGATCGACCGGACCCTGATAGTCTCGCTGAGCGCACTGATCCTGGTCCTGCTGGCCTTTGCGTTCTTGATGCGTTGGCCGATTCCGGCTGCGGTGAGCATCCTTATCTGGGGTATCGCCAGCTTCGCCGTCGTGCCGCCGTTGCAGATGCGCGTGATGGAAGCGGCCAAGGATGCGCCGAACCTGGCCTCGGCCGTAAACATCGGCGCCTTCAACTTCGGTAACGCGATTGGCGCAGCAGTAGGTGGTGCAGTGATCAACGCAGGGCTGGGCTACCCGGCGATTTCCCTGGCCGGCGCCGCGATGGCGGGCTTGGGGCTGCTGATGGTCTTGAGCTTTGCCTGGAGTTCCAGAACCCGCATGGCTGCGGCGGTTTAGGAAATCGAGTATCGTTAGCCGCCTCAGCTGCCAGCCTGTTGCAGGCGCAGCATACGATCGATGGTTCAGGGAAGACGGGCATGGCACTCAGGGTGATGGTGATCGGCGGCTACGGCAATTTCGGCAGTATCGTGTGCCGACATCTGGCGGTAGCACCGGGCATTGAGCTGGTGATCTCGGGCCGTGATCCACACAAGTTGCAGCGCAAGCTCGACGCGTTGAACGCGCAGCCCGGCACGGCGTGCGAAGGCTGGTGTGGCGATGCCATGGGGGCCGGATTCGCGGGTGTTTTACAGTCCGAGCGCATCCAGTTAGTGATTCATACCGGCGGCCCGTTCCAGGGGCAGTCCTATGCGGTTGCCCTGAGCTGCATCGAGGCGGGTGTTAACTACTGCGACCTGTCCGACTGCCGCACCTTCGTCAATGGCGTGGGCGTGCTGGATGCGCAGGCCAAGCAGGCGGGCGTGGCCATCCTCAGTGGTTGCAGTTCGGTGCCGACATTGTCATCTGCGCTCATCGACCAGTACCGGTCGCGTTTTACGCGCATCGACTCGATCGAGCATGGCATTTCCTCTTCGGCCAAGATGCCGGGCCTGTCGACGATCGAAGGGGTGCTGGCCTACGCGGGCAAACCGATCAAGCAACTCAGGAATGGCCAGGTACACGAAGTGCTGGGTTGGCAGGATCTGACGCTGCGCAAAATGCCTGGACTGGGCACGCGAGTGCTGGCCAATGTGGACGTGCCGGACATGGATATTTTCGCCAGCCGCTACGGCGCCCACACCTTGCGCTTCAAGGCGGGCGCGGGGCTCAAACTGGGTGGCGTCGCCAACGGGTTGCTGGCCCAGGCTCGGCGGCTGGGGATCGTGCGTGACCCTGTCACTTGGGCCGCGCGGCTGCATCGGTTGGGCACTTGGTTTGAACGGTTTGGCGATGGTAAAAGCGCGATGTACATCGATGTGCAGGGCGTGGGGGCTGACGGCCAGCCTTTGTCACTGGCCGTGCAATTGACGGCCTTGAATGACAAAGGCCCGGAAATCCCCAGCTGCGCTGCTGTTGCGCTGGCTGTCAAGATCGCCCAGGGCTACCGGCCTGAACCCGGCGCGCGACCGTGCGTCGGTGAGATTACCGTCGACGAGTACATGGCCGCCATCAACGACCCGGCGAACCTGAGTCTCTCTGTACGGTTCTCGGACTAGCGCACCACGCTACCGCGCACAACGCCACCCCGGCCACGTAGAGCGACACAGGGTTGAATGCCTCCCTGAGCATCGCCGGGCTGACAATCGCCACATCCACCAGCAGCCCCGACAGCGCCGCCGCAGCCACTGCAACGGGCCAGACACTGCGCGGTGAAAGCACGATCCATAGCGCCAGGACGATCTCCCCAATTCCGGCCAGCGTGGCGAACAGCTGCACCTGTTCGATGCCATGCGCCTCAATCATTACCCGCTCGCCCTGGCTTAGCCACAGCAGCTTCGGCACCAGCCCATGGTAGGCAAACATGAACGCCAGCCCGAATCGGGCGATCCAGTTGATGCGCACCAAGGGAGTCATAGCGGTGCCTTCAAGAAACGCTGCTCATGGTCTGGATGCGGCAACAGGCACGTGTCGTACCGCCCGAAAATCCGATAGCGATTGCGTGCGATACGGTCGTAAGCCCAATCCCGCAGCCCGCGCGGGATGATGCGCAACAACAGCAATGGCCGCCACGCGGCAGGCAGTTGCGCAATGATTTCGAACACGGCGTCCGAACGCACCCAGTAGTGGTGGTTACGAATGACCGCCAGGGTGTCGAACTGATCCAGGGGCAATCCCGCCCAGGCCAGCAACGCCTGGCCCTCGGGGGATTGCACCGCCGCCAAGCGTATGCGTTGTTGGCGGTCATGACGGATCAGGAACCTCGCCCAACCATTGCACAACTTGCACACGCCATCGAACAGCACCACGGTTTCGCCAGGTTTGAGCAACGGCGCGGGGGAAGGGCGGGTTTGGGATACGGGCATCAGGGTGGGTCCAATCGGGCCGGTTTAGCCTGGATCATACCTGCGTTCAGCGGCTTCCACCCTCGCTCCGTTTACCTTGACAGCAAGGGCGTGGTGCTTTTGTCCTCCGGCCCCACGTCATGCAAGGAAATCCTCGACGTCTCCGGCAACGCCAACCCACCTGCCAACGCCAGCAACGCCACGGCAATCAGGTAGAACGCCGGTGATAGATTGCTGCCCGTGGTGCTGATCAACCAGGTCGCCATCAACGGCGCGGTGCCGCCGAAGATCGTGTAGGCCAGGTTGTAGGTGATCGCCGAGGCGGTGTAGCGCGTGCGGGTCGGAAAGGTTTCCGACAGCAAGGCGGCCGTGACCACGCCACACAGCACGGCCCCTACCGCCAGCAGCATCACGCCGACGATGGAGGCCGCGAACGAGCCGGAGCTGGCCATCAGGAACGACGGATACACCACCACCATCAACAACACACAGGCGGTCATCACGGTGACACGACGGCCGACTCGATCCGAATACAACCCCGCCAGTGGGCAGATCGCCGCCGCGAAGATCAACGCAATCAGCGACACTAGCAACGCCATCGCCCGACTCAAGCCGCCGGCCACTTGCAGGTAGGTCGCGAAGTAAGTGGTGAACATATAAAACGACAGCGCCGTCAGTGACACAAAAGCGCCCAGGCAGCAGATCGCCGCACCATGGTTGCGCAGGGTTTCCTTGAGCGGGGAGTGGGCCACGGTGTGCTCCTCTTTCACCGCCTGGAAAGCGGGCGTCTCGTCCAGCTTCCAGCGCAGGTAAAGCCCCACCAATCCCAGCGGCGCGGCGATCAGGAATGGCAGGCGCCAGCCCCAACTGCCCATGGCCTCGGCGGACAACGACGCTTCCAGCGCATACGCCACCACCGCGGCGGCGGCGAAGGCGGAAAACGTCGACACCGGCACGAAGCTGCCGTACCACGCGCGTTTGTCACTGGGCGCGTGCTCCATCAGATAGGCACAGGCCCCGGCGTATTCGCCCCCGGCAGAGAAACCCTGGGCGCAGCGGATCAGCGACAACAGAATCGGCGCCGCTACGCCGATAGCGGCGTAGGTGGGGAGCAGGCCGATCAGCGTAGTGGCGCCGGCCATCAACAGGATCGTCATGGCCAGCGTACGTTTGCGGCCGATGCGGTCACCGAGCATGCCGAAGAAAATCCCGCCCAGGGGGCGGAAGGCAAACGCCACGGCAAACACGGCGAAGGTCTTGAGCAACGCGGCGCTGGCATCGCCGCTGGGGAAGAATTGCTGCGCGATGGTGGTGGCGAGGAAACCGTAGACGGCGAAGTCGAACCACTCGACAAAGTTACCGATGCCGGCGGCGATAATGACCTTTCGCAAAGTCTGAGGGCTGACCTGTTCGGTGGATGGGCTCGTCATGGGGGGAGGCCTCGGGATAGGTGCGGGGATGACTGATTATCGGGGCAGGCTGTTGGGCGACGGGGCTCAAAAGAGTCGTCCGCGTAGTCAGCAGCGACTTGCTGGAGGTGGTGAAGGCAGGATTTGGGCCAGGTGAGGCGGGGCGCTTGTGCGCAACTGTCGTTAAGACTTTAACAATGGTTTACATCGCCGAATCGATGATGCCGGTATGGTTTGTGGCTACTGGCAAAACATGATGAGTAACCCATGCAGTCGAGCGACAATCTGTTGAATCCGGAGCTGATCAACATCCGGCGGCTGTTCACAACGCCCTTGGCCAGCATCCAATACCCCAATGCAGACACGCTCAACGCTGAGCTCAAAGCGCTGGTCACACAGCGCATGGCGCAGGACCAGTCTGGTGCCCAGCGCAGCAACGATGGCGGTTGGCAGTCCGCGAACGATTTTCAGGCATGGGGTGGGGATGCCTGCAGCGCGTTGGTGGCGTTCGCTACGCGGTTTGCCACTGAGCTGACCGCCGTTCATCACGAAGGCTTCGGACTAACTGAGCCCGGTTTCGAGTGGAAACTCAACGCGTGGGCCAATGTGAACGAGGCGGGCCACAGCAATGCGCTGCATGGGCACCCTGGCGCATTTTGGTCGGGTGTTTACTGGGTCGATGCGGGGGGGCGTGAAGAGGACGCCACCGTCGGCGGCGATCTGGAATTCGTCGATCCACGGGGCATGGTCGCCTCGACCTACAATCCCGCCTTGCGCATGCGGGTCGAGGATTGCCTGACTGCCGGTTTCAGCAGCATCTGTGTCGCCAGCAGCGGGACATTGATCATGTTTCCGTCCTGGTTGATGCACTCGGTACGACGCTTTGAGGGCGCGCGGCCACGGATCTCGATCGCGTTCAATTTTGGGGTGTGAGCGGCGCACGGGCTGCACCCATAACTTCTCGAATCACTGGCGCAAGTATCCGGATGCCTTCATCAATCTGCTGCACGGTAAGCCCGGCATAGCCGAGTATCAGGCTTGCCGGTCGTTCACCCTGCGTAGTGAACAGGGGGGATAGCGGATAAACACCGATCCCGCGCTCAAGCGCCATCGCCTGCAATGCGTGTTCATCCCGAGCGTGCAGGTCGGGCAACAATAAGACGCCATGCAACCCGGCGGCCATACCCTCCAGTTTTCCCAGACCCGGCAGGTGGCGGTCGACGGCGTCCAGCAGGGCCTTTCGACGGCCTTCGTTGTCGCGGCGCAAGCGTCGTAGGTGGCGCTCGTAGGCGCCGCTGTCGATCAACGAGGCCAGCACGTTTTGCTCCCAACGGGGTTCGTTGCGATCGGTCAACCGCTTGGCCTCGCGAAACACGCCTACCAGTTCGCGCGGCAGCACCAGGTAACCGAGCCTCAACTGGGGTGAAAGTGCTTTGGAAAAGGTGCCGACATAGATCACGCGCGCCTCGGCATCCATCGATTGCAAGGCGTCGATGGGACGCTGGCCGTAACGGAACTCGCCACCGTAATCGTCCTCGATGATCCACGCGCGATGGCGGTTTGCCCAGTTGAGCAGTTCGACGCGTCGCGCGATGGACAGCACGGCGCCGATCGGGAATTGGTGCGACGGGGTGACGTAGGCCAACCGCGCGCGCGGGTTATCCGGCAACAGCTGTGCCTGCAAACCGGAGGCGTCCACAGGGATGGGCAATGCCGTTGCGCCGGTCGCCTCGAAGCAATAGCGGGCCATGCGGTAGCCGGGATCTTCGAAGATGAAGGCGTCGTCAGGGTTGAGCAGCAAGCGGGCACACAGGTCGAGCCCTTGCTGGGAGCCGTGCACCACCACTATCTGCTCGGCATCGCAGGTCAAGCCACGGGCGCGGCGCAGATAGCCTTGCAACGCCTGGCGCAAAGCGGCTTCGCCTTGGGCTTGGCCGTAAGACCGGGTGGGTTGGCGCTTGGTCAGTTCGGCACGATAGGCGCGGTTCCAGCCCAGTGACGGAAAGTCCCGCGATGCGACTGCTCCGTATCGAAAGTCGATGTGCGCGGAGGGCGAGGCCATGTGATAGGGCGTGAGGGCGGCAACCCGCTGCCCATAACGCGACAGTGCCGGTGGCGGGCTCTTCGGGGACACCAGGGCAACGACAGGGCGCGCAACGGCAACGGCTGCAACCCTGGCGGCCTTGCCCACGGCGGTCACCACAAACCCTTCGGCAGCCAATTGCTCGTAGGCGGCGGTGACCGTGGTGCGCGAGACCCCTAGCGTCTGCGCCATGGCACGGGTGGAGGGCAGCTTGGCGTCGGGCACCAGGGTGCCGTCCTCTATCTGCGCTCGCAGCTGGGTGTAGAGGCGGCGTTCCGCGCCGCGCCTGGGGTTCGACAACTGGCCCATGGAAAAAACCTCAAAACTGGTACTTTTTGCGGTGCCGGTGATGCGCGAGATTATGACGTCTCTTCGCTGCGAAATGAATGCACACCATGGAACTTGAGCTGACAACCACGACGATTCTGGTGACCTTTGCCGGGGTCTTTTTGATCTGCTTTATGAAAGGCGCCTTCGGCGGCGGCTTTGCCATCGTCGGAATTCCGCTGCTGTCGCTGGTGATGGATCCGATCACTGCTGGCGGCTTGCTGGCGCCGTTGTTCATCGCCATGGACCTGTTCGGCCTGCGCTATTGGAAGCCGTCAACCTGGTCAAAGCCAGACCTCAAGGTATTGGTGCCTGGGTTGGTGGTCGGAATTGGCGTTGGCTACCTGCTTTTTCGCGTGCTGGATCACCGAGCGATAGCCATCGTGATGGCAGCGGTCACGCTGGTGTTTGTCGGCCTGTGGTTCAAGGCCGGGGGCAGCGTCAGTGTGAAGCCGCGTTCAACACCGAAGGCCTTGGCCGCCGGGGTCACCTCGGGAATCACCACCATGGTTGCGCATTCCGGTGGGCCACCGTTGGCGATGTATCTGCTGCCGCTTGGCCTGAGCAAACAGCTTTACGCCGGGACCACCAGCCTGTTTTTCACCGTGGGCAATGTGCTCAAGGCGATTCCCTGGTTGATCCTTGCCAGGCCGACCGGCAACGTGTTGGGCCTGGCACTTATCTGTCTGTTCGCCGTGCCCAGTGGCGTGTGGCTGGGCTGGCGGCTGCATGCGCGGTTGGATCAGCGCCAACTCTATCGCGCCTGCTATGGCTTGCTGATCGTCACCGCGCTGAAGCTGCTGTGGGATGGGATTGGCGGCTACTGGGCCTAGGGGTGGAACCTGCGTCCCAACGCATCCAACCGCACCGCAATCGGCGGTAGCTGCTCACTGCTGCGCGCCAGGGTTTCCACATCGTTGGCGGTGCTTTGCGCAATGCTCTGCACCGACTGCAACCGCCCGACAATCTCCAGGTTAGCGGTGGTCTGCTCGCGGGTGGTGGTCACGATCCGGCCGTTCAGGTCGTCGATGTGCGCAATGTCGTTGCCCACGGCGCGCAGCATGTCGACGGCGACCTGGCTGTCTTCCACGCAACGCTCCACGCCTTGGCGGCTGTCGTGCATGGCTTCGACGGCCTGGCGGCTGCCGTGTTGCAGGCCTTCGATGATGGTTTTGATTTCCTGGGTGGACACCGCCGTGCGCTGCGCCAGGCTGCGCACTTCGTCGGCGACCACGGCGAAGCCACGGCCTTGCTCGCCGGCGCGGGCGGCTTCGATGGCGGCGTTGAGGGCGAGCAGGTTGGTCTGGTTGGCGATGCTGTTGATCACTTCAAGCACGCTGCCGATCTGCTCGGCTTGCACGGCCAGGCCCTGCACGGTTTCATGGGTGCCGTTGAGGCGCGAGGCCAACTGGGTGATTTCCTGTTGGGCACGGCTGACGCTTTCCTGGCCGCGCAGGATCTGTTGGCTGGCCTTGCCGGCGTGATCCACCGCTTGCTCGACGTGCACGGCGATGTGGCCCATGGCGTCTTCCATGCGCTGCATCGAGCCGGTCATCTGGGTGATTTCCGCCAACTGGTGCCGTGCGCCTTTTTCCAGGGTGCCGCTGGCGCTGGCCAGTGCCTGGCCGAGTTGGCCGAGGCCGTGGGAGTCGCGGGCGACACCGTCGATCAGGTGGGTGATCTGTTGCAGGAAGTGGTCGAAACGCTTGGCCAGGGACACATGCACCTTGCCGTCACCTTGGGTGGTCTGCGCGCTGAATTGGGAGGTGACCGCGAGCATCTTCTCCAGCATTTCCTGGCTTTCGACCGCTTCAGCCTGGCTGTGTACGGCCAGGTAGAGCAGGGCGACGGTTTCCATCACCACGTAGAACGCGTGGACGAACACCATGGTCCAGCCGCCGTGATGTTCCATCACAAACACCGGGAAGCCTTGGTGTTGCAGGGCATGGAACACCACGTGATGCACGGCGATGGTGGCGGCCGCGACCAGGATCGGCAGCCAGTCACGATAAAACGTCAGCACCGCCAACAGCGCGAAAATCCCGAAGTGCGATTCGATCACGCCCTGGGCCTGGTTGATGTGCAGCGCCGCCATCACCATGAGGCCTGCGCCGAGGGCGCAGCGCATCACGCGGGTGCCGCCTATGGCACGGTACAGCGCCGTGAGCACCACGCTGGTGCCGCCGCCGATTATGGCGGCTTGCATCAAGGTGTCGTGCCAGAAGGCCAAGCCCAGGGAAAACAGAAACATCAGCCAGATCAACGCCAGCATGATGCGGTCGGCTTTGCGGTAGTGCTCGAAAAAACGCGCGCGGGTGGGCATTCACACTTACTCCCTGTGGTCTGGCCGAATCAAAGTGAGGGCAGGGTGGAGCGAATCAGGTGTTTTTGGTTTTTATAGGATTCAGTGATGCCAAACGGTTATCGGCTTGCGGGGGAGGGACTTGAGGAACGGCTACCCGGGCGGGTAGCCGTTGATCGGATCGCGATCAGAAGCTGTATTTGGCAGTCAGCATCATGTTGCGGGGCGTGCCGTAGGAATCACCGCCATAGCTCACGGAGTTGGAGATGGACTGGTAGTAGCGACGGTCAAAGATGTTGTTGGCGTTGAGTTGCAGGTCAAGGTGCTGGTTGACCTGGTAACCGGCCATCAGGTCGGTGACGGCGTAGGCGCCTTGCTTGAGGCGGTAGGTGCTGCCGTCCGCGACTTTGAAGTCGTTGTACATGCGGCTCTGCCAGGAGACGTTGCCGCCCACGCGGAGTTTTTCCAGGGCGCCCTGGAAGTGGTAGTTAGTGGTCAGTTTGAACAGGTGTTCCGGGGTGTCGGTGTCGAACTGCTGGTTGACGTTCTGCGGGTTGGCTTGATCCTTGATGGTGTGGGTACGCGCGTAGGTGTAGCCACCGCCGACCTGCCAGTTCTCGGTCAGGGCGCCTTGCAGTTCAAAGTCGATACCCTGGCTGCGGATTTCGCCTGAGGCTTCGGAGCAGCTGGCCTGCGGACAGTTAGGCACGACCACATCCACCGCGCGATTCTCCTGGTCGACGCGGAACAGCGCCACGCTCGCATTCAGCGCACCGCCGAGGTATTCGCCCTTGATGCCCACTTCATAGTTCTTGCCGACAATCGGCTTGACGGGGTTGCCGGAGGTGTCCTTGGCGCTTTGCGGCGTAAAGATATCGCTGTAGCTGACATACACCGAGTGATGGTCGTCCAGGTCGTAGATCAGGCCGGCGTAGCGGGTGAGGTTACGCGTGACCTTGTAGTCGCCGGAGTTGTCGGCGCCGCCGTGGGCATCGTAGTCATACCAGTCCAGGCGCCCGCCGAGGATCAGCTTCAACGGGTCGGCCAGGTTCAGGCGCGTGGTGATATAGACACCATCCTGGGTGGTCACGTTACGCTTGTTGGTGGTGTGGACGAAGTCCGGTTTGCCTGCCGTGAGCGGCCAGTTGAGGTTGTAGGGGCTGTAGTTGTGGGTGGTCATGTCGTAGATGCGTCGGCTGCCGCCCACGACCAGTTCATGGGTACGTCCGAACGCTTGGAAGGGGCCGCTGGCAAAGGCGTCGACACCTGCCTGGTTTTCATCGTAGGCCGCCTGGTAGACGGTGCGTGCCAGCGTGTTATTGACCCAGCGTGACTGGTAGGAGCCGGAGAACAATGCGTTCTGTTCGGCGTAGTTGGCGTTGACTTGCAGTTTCCAGTCGTTGGCCAGTTGCTGGCGCAGTTCAGCGAATACCGTGTTGACTTCCTGGTCTTTGTTCTCCCAGTCAGTGCCTGGATTGTAGGACCGTGGCAGGTTCAGGTGATGACCATCCTGGCCGACCATCGACGAACCCCAGAAATAGTTGGTCTTGTCTTTCTGGTTCGAGAAACCGAGCGTCAGGGTGGTGTCTTCGCTCAGGTCGGCTTCGGTGACGGCATAGAACAGGCCGTGATATTCCTCGGCATTGTCGATGAAACTATTGGCATCGCGGTAGGAGGTGACGACCCGGCCGCGCCAGGTGCCACTGTCGTTGAGGGGGCTGGAGGCGTCGAGTTCGCCACGGTAGTCGTCCCAACTGCCGGCGGCGCCGGTGAGGGTGACTTTTTGTTCGTCCAGTGGCCGCTTGCGTACCAGGTTGATGGCCGCCGAAGGGTTACCCGCGCCGGTTATCAGGCCAGTGGCGCCGCGCACGATCTCGACGCGATCGAACATCGCCAGGTTCGGCTGAGAGCCTACGGAGACGCCGTTATAGCCGGTGGGGATGCCGTCGTACATCAGGTTGTCGATGTCGAAACCGCGGGACGTATAGGACTGCCGGCCAGGACCGCTGGAGAAGTTGAGGAACAGACCGGGTGTGGCTTTGACCACATCATTGATGCTGGTCATCGCCTGGTCATCCATGCGTTGGCGCGTAATGACGGTAACGGCCTGCGGGGTTTCACGCATGGTCAACGGCAGCTTGGTCGCGGTTTTCATCGCGCCGGTGGTGTAGGACTGCGTGCCTTCGGTGGTTTCGCCCAGTTGCGCTTCGCCGGAGATTTGCGTGGCCCCCAGTTCAAGGGTAGCGGCGGGTGCCTGGGTCTCGGCGGCAAAGGCCGCAGGTGAACTTGCAAGACAGACCGCCAACGCCATCAGACTGGGTGAAAAACCTTTGCCGCCGTGTTGTTGCACAGACATGGAACTGACTCTCCCCGAATGCCGTCCCTGGCGAATAATAAAGGTGTTGATAATTATTCGCATCAGTGTGGCAGATTGAACGTGTGGGAAAAAGCCTTAAAAGAGAATTGGTTAATGATTTTTTCACATCTAGAGGCGCGGCGTTTTGCCACTAACTACGAGTATGGGCGCACACATTGGCCGTGCGCCCAAAGCATGTGTTGGGTTGACTCAACTGTAAAAACCAGCCCAAGCCCAGGTCCAATCCAGGCTTGCCGCAACCACTTCGGCCAGCATGTGCAGCAGGATGGGCACCAGCAAACCACCACTGACAATTCGCACCCATGCAAACAGGCAGCCCACGACAAAGATCAGTGCCAGGGTGGTCCAACTGTCGTACTGGGTATGGATGATGGCGAACAACAGCGAAGTAGCGACCACCGCTATCCATTTCCAGATCACGCTGCGCTGGTAGGGAAACAGGCGCAGCAGGTAGTGACGAATCATCAACTCTTCGGCAATGGCCGGAAGGATCAGCAAGGAGGCCAATTTGAACAGAATCTGTCCCTGCGTCAGGCCACTCAGCAGGTCCGCCATAAACGCTTCTCGCGGCTGCCCCATCACAATGACGAGCAACCCGCTGAGCAAATAGGCGCCGATAAGGCCTATGGCGCCGAGACGTAATGTCTGACGGATGTGGTGACCGTAAAACGTTGCGGACAGGTTTTTTCGGTGTTGCACAACGAACAGGGCGGACAGCAATAACGCGATCGGGCCACTGGTGATGGCAAACATGAGGTAGCTCTGCATCGCTGGCGGCACCAGCAGGAATCCGGGTACCGGGGCCAGCACAAAGATCAGTGCCGCCAGTACGAACATCCCGAGGCGTTTAAAGAAGCGGAACTGCGCTAGGAGATCTGAGGGGAGGGTGGTGTCAGGGGTAGCAAGAACTAGCGTCACAATCGCTCCATGAGTGCGGGAAAAAGGGCATTTTGCCATCAACTTGACGAAAGGACGCACCTGTTATTTACCGGCACCTGCTTATGGGGTCTCGCCTTGTGGAATCGCCACCCGACTGGTCGCCTTGACTTCCCTCAGCGCCAGACTCGACTGAATCGACGCAATCCCCAACTGCCGTCGCAACACGCTCTCGACAAACTCGCTGTAGCTGTCCAGGTCTTGCGCGAGGACCTGCAACAGGTAATCCGCATCCCCGGTGATCTTGTGGCAGGACAGCACCTGCGGCAGCTCCTTCACCACGGCTTCAAACGCATCCGGCGCGTGATCGGTGTGGATCGCGAAACGCACATGGACGAACGCCATGATGTCCAGTCCGAGCATCTTGCGGTCGAGGTTGGCCTGGTAATCCTTGATCACGCCTTCTTCCTCCAGGCGTTTGCGCCGACGCCAGCAGGGGGTGAGACTCAGTGACAGGCGTTCGCTCAACTGCGCGTTGGAAATACTGGCGTCTTCCTGCAACAAAGCGAGGATGGCGAGATCGGTGTCATCAAGAGCGACCTGTCTGGTTTTATTTTTCATAATTGTGCGCCACAGAGGTAAATATTCCCGATAAAGCTAACAGTGCCGTAAGTAAAAGCAAAGAAAACCCCAGGTTGCCAGAACAAAATAGACCCTGTCTTTTACTGGCGGATGCCCACCCATGTTGACTGTTTTTAGCGAAGCCCACCGTTTGCACCACGGCACTGAACTGAAGGACGGCGTGCTCAAACCTTCATTCGAACAACCGAGCCGCGCCGACACGGTGCGTGACCGCGTCAGGCAGGTGGGCCTGGGCGATATCGTCACACCGCGCCGCTTCGATCGGGCCTGTTACGTCAATGCCCACAGCGAGCGCTACGTAGCGTTCCTCGAAACCGCCTGGGCCGAATGGACCGCCATTGGCCGCAGCCATGACGCGTTGCCCCTGGTGTGGCCGGTGCGTGACTTGGCGAACCATCAAGTCCCGGAGTTCATCGACGGCAAGCTTGGTTTCTACGCGATGGACGCCGGCTCGCCGATTACCCGCACCACCTGGGAGGCGGTCAAAACCAGCGCGGACATCGCCTTGACCGGCCTGGCGCTGATCGACGAGGGCCATCACAGCGCCTTCGCCCTGTGCCGCCCGCCGGGCCATCACGCAGCCCGCGAATACATGGGCGGTTATTGCTACCTCAACAACGCCGCGATTGCCGCCGAGCAAGCCATTACCCAAGGCGCCAAGCGCGTGGCGATACTGGATGTGGATTTCCACCACGGCAACGGCACGCAGAACATTTTCTACGACCGCCCAGACGTGCTGTTCATCTCCCTGCATGGCGACCCGGCAGTCTCTTACCCGTACTTTTCCGGTGCGGCCAGTGAACGCGGTGCGGGCGCTGGGGAGGGCTTCAACCTGAATTATCCGTTGCCGAAAAACACCACCTGGGCGCACTACCAAATCGCCTTGATCAATGCGTGCCAGCAACTGCGCGACTTCGCGCCCGAGGTGCTGGTGATCTCCCTGGGGGTCGACACCTTCAAGGACGACCCCATCAGCCACTTCCTCCTCGACAGCCAGGACTTCCTCGGCATGGGCGAAATCATTGCCAGCCTCGGCGTGCCCACCCTGTTCGTGATGGAAGGCGGCTACATGGTCGATGAAATCGGCATCAACGCCGTCAACGTGCTGCACGGTTTCGAAAGCAATACCCGATAACAACAACCCGTCGACTTTTCTTCTGCCAAAACTCAAAAACATAACAAGAGGTTTTGTGATGAAAACAACCACGTCCGGGCTTTATGAAAAGCCTGCGTTGCAACGCACCCTGAGCAACCGCCATATCCAATTGATGGCCATGGGCGGTGCAATCGGCACCGGCCTGTTCATGGGCTCCGGCAAGATCATTGCGCTGTCCGGCACTTCGATCATCCTGATCTACATGATCATCGGGCTGTTCGTGTATTTCGTGATGCGTGCCATGGGCGAACTGCTGCTGTCCAATCTCAACTTCAAGAGCTTCGCCGACTTTGCCGGCGCCTATCTGGGGCCGCGTGCGGCGTTCTTTCTCGGCTGGTCATATTGGTTGAGCTGGAGCGTGGCGGTGGTGGGGGATGCGGTGGTGGTCGGTGGCTTCTTCCAGTACTGGTTTCCCCATGTGCCAGCCTGGATGCCAGCAGTGGGCATGCTGCTCACGCTGTTCGCGTTGAATGTGCTGACGGTCAAGTTGTTTGGCGAAGTGGAATTCTGGTTCGCGATCATCAAGCTCATTGCCGTGCTGACCTTGATCGGTGTGAGTGTGGTGCTGATTGCCAGCTCGTTTGTCTCACCGACGGGCGTTACGGCTTCGCTGACTCATTTGCTGGATAAACAGGCCGCGTTTCCCAATGGTTTGTTCGGCTTTTTCGCCGGGTTCCAGATGGCGATTTTTTCTTTTGCCGGTACCGAGCTGATCGGCACCGCCGCTGCTGAAACCCGTGCCCCGGAAAAGACCTTGCCCAAGGCGATCAATTCGATTCCGCTGCGTATCATCCTGTTTTACGTGCTGGCCTTGGCGTGCATCATCGCGGTGACCTCATGGCAGCAAGTCTCGCCGAGCAAAAGCCCGTTCGTTGAGTTGTTTCTGGTGGCGGGTTTTCCGGCGGCGGCGGGCATCGTCAATTTCGTGGTGCTGACCTCGGCGGCCTCCTCGGCCAACAGCGGGGTGTTTTCCGCCAGCCGTATGTTGTTCGGCCTGGCTGACCTGGGGGATGCACCGGGAATTTTTCGGCGCTTGTCGAAGAGCAGCGTGCCGTTTATCAGTCTGGCGTTTACGACGCTGCTGATGCTGCTGGGGCTGGTGTTGTTGTTTGTGGTGCCGGAGGTGATGACCGCCTTCACCATCGTGTCGACGGTGTCGGCGATCCTGGTAATTTTCACCTGGTCGACAATCCTGGCGTCCTACATCGCCTACCGCAAGAAACGTCCGGACCTGCATGCCAAGTCCACCTACAAGATGCCCGGTGGCGTGCCGATGGCCTGGTTTTCCCTGGGTTTCCTCGCGTTTGTGCTGGGTCTGCTGGCGTTGCGGCCGGATACACGCTTGGCGCTGTGCGTGATGCCGGCCTGGTTTATCTGGCTGGGGATTGCCTACCCATTTTCACGTTTCAAGGGCGGCCATTGGATGAAGACGCTGCACTCGGTCACAAGTGATCCGCATCAATGACCGCCTTGGCAAACGCCTCGGGCGCTTCCTGTGGCAGGTTGTGGCCGACGCCGCCATTGATCAGGCGGAACTCATATTTACCGGTAAAACGTTTGGCGTAATCCTCAGGCTGCGGGTGTGGCGCGCCGTTGGCGTCGCCTTCAAGGGTGATGGTCGGCACGCCAATTGACGGTGCCTGGGCGAGTTTCTGCTCCAGTGGGTCGTACTTCGTTTCACCCTGGACCAGGCCCAGGCGCCAGCGGTAATTGAACACGGTGATCGCGACGTGGTCCGGGTTCTCCAGGCCCTTGGCGCTGCGGTCAAAGGTGGCATCGTCGAACTTCCATTGCGGCGACGCCAGTTGCCAGATCAGCTTGGCGAAGTCATGGGTGTTTTTCTGGTAACCGGCGGCACCGCGCTCGGTGGCGAAGTAGAACTGATACCACCATTGCAGTTCGGCCTTGGGCGGCAAAGGATTCTTGCCCGCCGCCTGGTTGCCGATCAGGTAACCGCTGACCGACACCAGCGCCTTGACCCGCTCCGGCCACAGCGCCGAAACGATGTCCGCCGAACGTGCGCCCCAGTCGTAGCCGCCCAGTACGGCTTGCTTGATCTTCAGCGCGTCCATGAAGTCGATCACGTCACTGGCCAGTGCTGCCGGTTGGCCGTTGCGCAGGGTTTTGTCCGAAAGGAAATGGGTGTCGCCGTAACCCCGGGCGTAGGGGATCAATACGCGATAACCCTTGGCTGCCAGCAGTGGGGCGACCTGGGCGTAGCTGTCGATATCGTAGGGCCAGCCATGCAGCAGGATCACCGCCGGTCCCGTGGCCGGGCCGACTTCAGCGTAGGCCACGTCCAGCAGACCGGCCTTGACGTGCTTGAGTGCGCCGAAGGCAGTTTGGCTGCTGGCGACGGCCCGAGTGGGCGCTTCGGGCATTTCAGCGTGGGCCACGCTTATTGCGCCCAGCGGCAGCAGGGCAAAGACCAGGGAAAGGGCGTGGCGTTTGAAGCGGCGATTCAACTGAGCGTGCATGGCGAGCCTCCTGTGGCTGGATGTGTGCCTGGAGCCCAGTTGAACGCTGCGCTGTATCTGGCCTGTTTCAGGAAGTGCGTTGAGTTAAAGACGGTGTATCGCGACGGGCCCTGTACACACTGCGATACAAACCCCGGCCTAGAAATCCACCCTCAACCCGAGCGTGCCCCGTGTGCCGCTAAGGTCAAGGCTATCGAGGTTCTGGCTGTGGCTCACTTCTGCGTAGAGGTCAACGCCGGGTGCAATCGCGGCGGTTGCGCCAAGGCTGAGGTCCAACGTGGTGGATTTTTGTTCGGTAGCAAAATCCACGGTGTTGAAGGTCACCGTGCTTTTGCCTTGCGGGCTATGCCAGACGTTTGCCCGAACGTAGGGGCTGACGGGCAGGTTGTGCACGAGGTAGTTGCCACTGGCGCGCACGCCCACACGGGCGGTGAGCTGTGAATCCGCGTCATAGGACACCTTGGAGAACAGGTCCCTCTGGCTATCGAGCCAGGTGCGGTTCCAGATCATTTGCAATTGAGGTTCGATGTTCCAGGTCGGGGTGATCGCAAACGGTTTACCGACCTCTACCGACAGCGCCAGATCGTGGCCCTGGGTCTTCATCTTTATGCCTCGGTCCGACTCGTTGTTCCCACTGAACCGGGTGCCCATCAAGACCACGTCCGCATACGCATTGTTCTGCCAGATGTGGGTCGCGGACAGACCCAGGCTGGCGCCGCGTAAGGTGGTGTCGCCGGCTTCCCGGTCAGGCTGGCCATCGATGAGCCCTTTGACCTTGCCCCTCAGTCGGCTCTGCCCTGCCAAAACGCCCAGATGCTGGGTAGCTCCGGCCTCGGTGGTCCTTGATACAAGGGACGTACCGACTTGATAGCCATTGATCGAGCTATCCAGTGAGGTGCTTAAATCCCCGGCAAACGCCTGACGGCTACTGCCGCCGTAGACCCGTGCCCAACCCGTTGGGAACGCCCCCGTTTCTCGCTGCCGGCCTTGTTCACCCACGCGCTCGTGAAACGTCCCGAGTGCATTGCGCACCAGGTGCTGGGCCGCCGGGTAGATCGTTGCAGCGAGTGAGACTTCCTGGCGAATGAAGGGCACTGGCCGGATCGTTGCGGTTGGCAACGGCGGACTGCCCGGCGCGGGCAGCGGGGTAACCGGCGCTTCCACGGGGGCTTCCGAGCGCAGGAACCAACTGTCCTGGGTGCCTGCACTGACCCCGCCGTGATACAGGTAATAGTTGTAAGGGCCTGCCGCCGCTGTCCCGTTCAATGAAAACGCAGTGCTGGCGCTGGTGGCCCCATTTTGTGCGTCGACCACCCTGATACCGTCCGCAGTCGTGGCGGCGCCGATGCCTCCCAGGTTAGTGATTTGGATGGCTGTAGTGCCGTTGATCACGCCCTGGTTGACGATCAGTCTGTCGCTGGCAGAACTGTCATTGCCTAGTGCTGTTTGCAGTGCGAGCACACCTGCGTTACCGGTGTAGTTGCCATTGATGGTCAGGGTGTCGTTGGCGCTTGAACTGCCTGCGATCATGTTGATCACGCCGCTGTTGTTGACATTGACCGCTTGACCGGCGGTGAAAGGGGCTATCACCCCTGAACTGACCAGAAGGCCACTGGCGCCATCCACATTCAGCACACCCGTGCCTGTATCGCTGTCACCCAGGGTCAAGGTGCCGCCCAATGTCAGCTGCGAGCCGTTGTCCAGCTGCAGGGTTTCCCAATTTGTGAACAGGCCCGGGTTACCCGCCTGGGTGTTGTCCAGGGTCAGCGTATCGTTACCCAGGCCGCCATCGATCAGTTGTGCTGCCGCCAGTTGCGAATTGACCAGGTTTTTCAGCAATGCCGTATCGTCACCCGCGCCCATCAGCACGGACGAATGCAGGTTGCCGCCCGTCCAGATGAAGCTGTCGTCGCCAAAACTGAGCAGAATCTGCCCGTTGACTTCGCCACCCGACACGGTCACGTGATCATCGCCGCCGCTGACACTGATATTGCCACCCACGAACGCTGTGCCCGAGATCAGGATGGTGTCGTTGCCAAACCCCGTCACCAGGTTGCCGATGATGCGCCCGCCCGACATATCAAAGACGTTGTTATCGAGTTTCATATCGACGCGGCCAATGCTGCCGCCGGTCATCTTGGCGCGGTCTCCGTCTTCGAATGCCCCGGTGATCGTACCGCCGCTCATGAAGAAATCGTCCAAGCCGTCGCCTTGCTCCAGCAGCAAGAGGGTGCCGCCGCTCATGGAGAAGTTGTCGATGCCGACGCCTTGGCGCACCGCCCCGGCCTGCCCCCCCGATATCTGCACAACGTCCGTGCCCGCGCCTTGTGTCACCGAGCCGGTAATACTTCCGAGGTTGAGCCTGAAGATATTGGCGCCGTCGCCTTGGTCGAGGTTGCCATCGATCCCCGCGCTGGGCCCGTTCACGTCCACAAGATCATTGCCGGCACCAAAGGTCACGTTGCCCGAAATCCGCCCCGTCGCGGTGATGTCGAGCGTGTTACTGCCGCCTGTGTCGGTAAAACCCGGCGCCGTTGCGCTAGTGCAAGTGGAGGTATCGTTGCCGGCGGTAATGTTTACGGTGCAGGCCCCATTAGAGGCGAGCGGCCATGCCGTCAGGGCGAAAAGATAAATCCAGGAGAGTGTCTGCGCGCGCATGATCCGTCCTCGTTCGAGGGGAGCGTTGCCCCGGCACCTGCAAAAGCCGGTGCGGGCCAGACCATGACAACGTGACGCGCGATACGGATCAGGGACAGCGGGTTACCTGTTTCTGAAAACACCGGCCAATGCAAAGGGTTGGCATGGCTTTCTCGACTGCACCTGAACCGGTGCAGCGCTTTTTCACTTTAGCCACACATTCCCCGAGCCGCTACTGTGAGAACTAACAGGAATGGACGAGTTGGGTGCTACGACAACACGATCTCATAGGGTTCGCGCATTCTCTCCAGCAGCACCTGGGCCAGCATGGGCGCCAGACCGATGGCCGGGTCGCCGGCCAACTGGCTGGCATAGGCATGGGCGGCGTGAAGCTTGCGCGCCACGGTCCAGGTGTCCAGCCGCACCTTGCGTGCCCGTTGCCAGGGGATGATTGCGCCTTCGCGGGCAGGCCAGTGCCAGGCCCAGATAGGTAGCTCATACAGTTGCGCGCCCACCAGGCAGCAGGCATTGGCGCTGGCACGGCCAACAGTGTCGTGATCGTCATTGCCGTCGTTACGCCACGTGCTGAACACCACATCGCCCGGTAGCAAGTAGCGTGCAATGAATTGGCTCAGTTGCGGCTCGCGGCTGGCGAGGGCGTCGTCACAGAACCCACCGCGGATCCACTTCAAACTGTGCAGGGGCATGCCCAGGCGGCGCATGGCCTCGACGCTTTCCTGGGGCCGCACCACGCTCAGGCGGCTGGCCGGCCAGACGTTGGACCCTGGGTGACTGGCGCTGCCATCCGTGATGGAGATGAGTTGCAGGGGATGCTCCAAGGTACTGAGCAGTTGCAGCAGGCCCCCGCAGGCCAGCACTTCGTCGCCGGGGTGGGGCGCGATGATGACCACGCGTGCGCCAGGCGGCACCAGTGAGGACGAGGTGATCGGGGGAATTTGCGCCAGCTGCGGGGCGCTGTTCCAGATTTGCGCAGGGCCGCTACGGCCGTCGCTTAAGGAAGCAAGCTTCATGGGGTGTCACATCCTTGTCGATTGATGCTGGGTCGTGGCCCGTTGACGGGACGACACTCTTTTATCCACCACAGGCTCCGCCGCAGTGGCTGCATGACGCCCCAACCCTGGAACGCCAGCAAGGCGTCATCAGCATAGACAAGGATTGGTCGGTTTTACATTCGGTAATGTCGTTTTTTTCAAGTGGCGTGCATCAGGCTCTTCAAGTAATCGCCGAAACCGCCCTGTGCGCGAGCATCCAGGCGCGCACTGGTGATCACTTGCGGGCTGTGGCTCCAGGCGATGGAGGCGCCGCACAGCTCCAGGTTACGCACCAGTTGCACATCCTCATGGCACGCCAGTGGCTCGAACCCACCCGCGCGCACATAAGCGCCTGCGCTCACGCCCAAGTTGGCACCATGGATGTGTCGATGGCCGTCTCGCGCCTCGTAACCCTGGTTGTAGCGAATCTGCGCAGCCGGGTCGAAGCCTTCGCTCCAGGCGTCCACGGTGACGGTGCCGCATACTGCGTCGGCCCCCAGTGCCAACTGGGCCACCAGCCAATCAGGCGCCACGCGGCTGTCGGCATCGGTGCACGAAATCCAGCGGGCGCCCTGGTTGAGCAGATGCCGCGCACCCACGCCTCGAACATGCCCGACATTGCGTGCCTGGGCTTCAAGCCATTGCACGGGATAGGCCTGGGCAATGGCGGCACTTGCATCGCTGCAACTGTCGAGTACCACCAAGACAGTCACGGCTTCGCCGAATAAACCCGGATGACTGGCCGCGATCAGTGCCGCTCTCAGGCAGTCGCCCAGCAGGGCCTCTTCGTTGTGTACCGGGATCAGAATGCCGATCATCGCAGGCCCTCAAGGGTGGCGACCGAAGTGCCGTCGCGGCTCCACAGGTCGAGCAGGAAGTCGTGTTCGTGGTGGCTGGTCACGCGAGGCATATTCAGCCGTTCCTGAAGCAGGGCATGCACCTGCTCGGCCGTTTGCGGGCAACCTTCGATAGGCGGGCGCCAATGGCAGGCCAGCACCTGGCCGTCGTCGGTCAACGAGGTGCGCACGCGTTCGATCAACCGGCACAAGTCGTCGGCATCGAGGTAGTAACACAGCTCGCTCAATACAATGAGCTCGAACCGGCCCGTGGGCCACTGTTCGGGCAAACGGCTTTGCTGCACCTGAGCCTGGGGAAAGCCCTGCAAACGACTGCGCGCCAGGGCAACAGCGGCCGAAGCCGTGTCGCAACACAACAGGCGGTCACAGCGGGGCGCCAGTTCGAAGCTCAGCTCGCCATTGGCGCAACCGGGCTCGAATACCGAGGCATAACGTGGTCGTGTGAGTATGGCCAGGGTCATCGCGCGTTTGCGCCGTTCGTACCAGCGTTGGCGAAAGGCCCAGGGGTCATCGTTGTTGGCGAACAATTGGTCGAAGTACGGTGTAGCCACGCTCATACGAATACCACTTCAAAAGGCTGGAGTAGACGTTCCACTACATAGGGTGCAAGCACGGGCGCAAGGCCGATCTGCGGGTCGCCCTCCAACTGGCTGGCGAAGGCGTGGATGGCGTGGCGTTTGCGGGCGACCGCTTCACAGGTCAATGGGATCTTGCGGGCGCGATGCCAGGGCACTTGGTTGTCTTCGGGCGTTGCCCAGTGCCAGGTCCATACCGGCAGTTCGTACAGGGTTGCGCCTACAGCCGAGGCTGCCTTGGCGCTGGCACGACCGACGGCTTCGTGGTCGCAATGCCCATCTTCGCGCCAAGTGGTAAACACCACGTCGGTGGGTTTGAGGTAACGCTGGATGAACGCCGCGAGTTCATCTTCCCGCGCCGCCACCTGACTGTCGGCAAACCCGGCCCGCAGCCATTTCAGGCTGTGCAGCGGCAAGCCAAGACGATGCAGGGCCTGGGCCGACTCCTGCGGGCGCACCACACTCAAACGCTCAACCGGCCAACGCCGCGAGCCCGGATGACTGGCGCTGCCATCGGTGACTGAAATCAGCTGGATGGCCCGGCCGAGTGCCGCGAGCCCCTGCATCAAACCACCACACCCCAACACTTCATCATCCGGATGGGGGGCGACGATCACCGCCCGATAGCCTTCGGGCACCAACTGCTCAACGCTGATCGGCGGCAGCTCGGCCATCTTCGGCGACGCCTGCCAGCGATGCAGCGGCGTGCCTGGGCCAACGATTGGATTGGGTTTCATAACTGCCACCTCCCTGTGGGTTCGCCGGCGACCAACTCGCCAAGGCCGGCCAAGTCGCGTTCGGCGTGACTCTGGCGCATATACACCGGCAAGTCCGCCATCAACTGGGCGAAATGCGGATCCTTGCAATAGGGCCCCGCACCGACGGCCCGACCCACGTGGCGCATCACCTGTTCGACGGTGTCTTCGATGCACGCCCGAGTCTGTTGCGCCAACTCCCTGGCATTGGCCCTGGGTTCTCGATCGACCTGTTCCGCGCTGGCGCGCAGTACACAGGCGGCGCTGTTGAGTGCGCTGTCGACTGCGCCGAGGTGGGCGAGGGCGTGGGGTTCGGGGCGTTTGCTGCACTGCTCACGCAAGACTTCCGCCAGGCGTTGCGCCGCGCCATACCAGCAGGCAGCAATGCCAATGCCGCCTTGCCAGAATCCGGGCCGAGCCAGGTAATCACCGGGTCCGCCCACGGCCAGCCCCCAGGCCTGGTCAAACACGATTTCCACACTGCCGGTGGCGGCCATGCCCACGGCGTTCCAGCCTTCGTCCGTGACGACGACGCCCGGTTGATCCATAGGCACTGCCACCAGTTGCTGGCGGTCTTCTTCGTCCCAGGCCGTCAGTAAGCCATGGCTGACCACTGCCGCGCCGGAACACCAGGCTTTACGCCCTTGCACCTTCAAACGCTGGCCGTCGTTGAAGACGCGTACCTTAGCGGTGGGTGGCTCCGCCGCCCACATGCCCCAAATGCTGCCCAAGGGCGGCAACGGACTGTTGAGTTCGGCGATGATCGCCAAGGCGTCGGTGTGGCCTTCGAACAACTTGCACAGGCGCAGGTCATGGCCTGCCACCTGTGCCAAGCGGCTGAACCGCGCCAATGTCTGACCGCTGCCCGGCAAGGGCAGTTGGTCCAGGCCTTCCTCCTGAAGCGCCTTCAGGGCCGCGCCCAGGGCTTGCGTGTCCGCATAGCCCCGGTAGCCTTGAAGGAATCCATGCAGTGCCATTTCACACCTCGTCTTCACGCTGCAATTCGAACAGCAGCAGCGAGCGGCCAGTCACCGCGTACTCATGATCGAAATCAAAGCGTTCCTGGCCACGGACTGCCGGGGAGTTGGTGTCGAGCATGCACGTCCAGAATTCGCCCTCAGGCACCGCCGGCAAACGGAAGTTGACCATGTCGTGGTGGGCGTTGACCACCAGCAACAAGGTGGCATCCGCGCCGGGCCGGCGAATGCCCGTCTCCTGCGCGCGGCCATCCATCAGCATGCCCAGGCAGCGGCCATGGCTGTCCTGCCATTGCTCAGTAGTCATTTCATTGCCATCCGGCGCCAACCAGGTAACGTCCTTCACACCGATGTCTTCGTTGTAGTCGCCTACCAGGAAGCGCCCACGACGCAGGATCGGGTAGGCCAGGCGCAGCTTGATCAAGCGCTTGACGAACTTGAGCAGCGCCTTGCCATCTTCGTCCAGGTCCCAGTTGATCCAACCGATCTCGCTGTCCTGACAGTAGGCGTTGTTGTTGCCGTGCTGGGTGCGAGCGAATTCATCCCCGGCCACGATCATCGGTGTGCCTTGAGACAGCAACAGCGTGGCAAAAAAGTTACGCATCTGGCGCAGGCGCAGTGCGTTGATGTCCGGGTCGTCGGTGGGGCCTTCGACGCCGTGGTTCCAGGACAGGTTGTTGTTGCTGCCGTCCTGGTTGTTTTCGTCGTTGGCCTCGTTGTGCTTGTCGTTGTAAGACACCAGATCGTACAGGGTGAAACCGTCGTGGGCGGTGATGAAGTTCACCGAGCTGTAAGGGCGACGTCCACGATGGTTGAACATTTCGCCGGAGGCCGTCATGCGTGCGGCGAAGTCGGCCAACTGGCTGTCGTCGCCTTTCCAGAACGCCCGAACGGTGTCGCGGAAACGGTCGTTCCATTCCACCCAGCCCGGCGGGAAATTACCCACTTGATAGCCGCCAGGGCCGCAGTCCCAGGGCTCGGCAATCATTTTTAACTGGCGCAACACCGGGTCCTGGCGGCACGCCACGAGAAAGCTGTGGCGTTCGTCGAAACCATCGCGGTAGCGGCCAAGAATGGTTGCCAGGTCGAAGCGGAAACCGTCCACGTGCATCTCGGTTGCCCAGTAACGCAGGGAGTCGGTGACCATCTGCAGTACGCACGGATGGCTCAAGTCCAGGGTGTTACCGGTCCCGGAATCGTTGATGTAGAAGCGTTTGTCATCCGGCATCAGCCGATAGTACGAAGCGTTGTCGATACCGCGCATCGACAGGGTCGGGCCGCGCTCGTTACCTTCAGCGGTGTGGTTGTAGACCACGTCGAGGATCACTTCGAGCTTCTGCTCATGCAGGTGCGCGACCATCTCCTTGAACTCGGCGATCTTGCCACTGGCGAGGTAGCGCGGGTCTGGCGCGAAAAACGCGATGCTGTTGTAGCCCCAGTAGTTGGTCATGCCTTTTTCCAGCAAGTGCTGGTCATTGACAAAGGCATGCACTGGCAGCAATTCGACTGATGAAATGCCCAACTGGCGAATGTGCTTGAGCACGTCGTCTTCCATGAGCCCGGCGCAGGTGCCACGCACGGATTCAGCGACGGATGGATGGCGCATGCTGATGCCGCGCAGATGGGTCTCGTAGATGATGGTGCGATCCCACGGCACGCGCACCGGCTGGTCGTTGCCCCAGGTGTGTGCCGGGTCAATGACTTTGCATTTGGGCACGAAGGGTGCGCTGTCGCGTTCATCGAAACTGAGGTCGTCGTCCGGGTGGCCGATGGTGTAGCCGAACAACGCCTCGGACCATTTCAGCTCGCCCACCAATTGCTTGGCGTAGGGGTCGATCAGCAATTTGTTGTGGTTGAAACGGTGGCCGTTGGCGGGGTCATACGCACCGTATACGCGATAGCCGTAAATCAGCCCTGGATGGGCGTCGGGCAGGTAGCCATGGAAGGTTTCGTCGGTGTATTCGGGCAGTTCGATGCGCTCCAGCTCGACTTCGCCGGAATCATCGAACAGGCACAGTTCGACCTTGGTCGCGTTGGCCGAGAACAAGGCAAAGTTGACACCCAGGCCGTCCCAGGTGGCGCCGAGGGGGAAGGGCAAACCTTCACGAATCCGCGACGGCTCGCTGCCCGGCGTCGAAGGGGTTTTATCGGGTTTGCTCATTGAGTTGCTCCTGCAAGGGTCTTTTTTCGGGCCGAACGCGGCCGTGCTGACGAAATTTCAGCTGAGAGTCTGGAAGGTGAAATCACCTCTTGCCGACAGCGCCGACAAGAGGCGAGGGGTCAAGGCTTGGGCTTTTTGGGCGCCGGTGGTTTTTTAGCGGCCGGTGGCGCCGGCTTGCTGGCCGCAGGTGCCGCGGGTTTGGCTTTCGCCGGCGGCTTTGGGGCGCTGGCCTTGGGCTTGGCGGCTGCCTTGGGCTTGCTCGGCGTCAGCGCTTCGGCTTCTGCCAGTTTGCGCGCCATCTCCCAGTGGCGTGCATCTTCACCATGGGGTTTGCCCTCGGACTCCCAGATCTGATGCGCCAGTTCGCGTATGCGTTTGTCTTCAGTACTCATCACAATGCTCCTCACAGAAAATTTTCAGCTTTCTTGATCATCAGGATTGATAAAGACATTGACCGGGAAATCCCCCAGGGCAGCGCTAACCAACAGCTCCTTGTCTGGTGTGACTGCGCCTGTATGAAAAAGTCCCTTCCAGTTTTGCGTTGTGGCGGCGAACGGTAATTTCACCCGTGTATCGCCCCAAACCTGCGCGTTGATCTGGGGATGCACACCGTTTTCAAGCAGGTAATGGGGCCAGCGTGGCACCACCATCAGCAAGCGTTTACCGTGATGTTCGCGGCTGAATGCGACCACCCGTTCGGCGTGTGCGCCGACCACTTCCAGCGGCGTGTAGGTGCCGCTGCGGAACAGGTCAGGCTGGGCCTTGCGCAAGGCCAGCACCTGGGCAATCAACGCCTGTTTGATACGCCCGTCGCGCCAGTTGAACAACAGTTCGCCGATGTCCGGTGGGGTCGCCAGCGCCTGTTGCCGTGCGCTGTAATCCACCGGGCGGCGGTTGTCCGGGTCGACCAGGCTGAAGTCCCAGAACTCATCGCCCTGGTACAAGTCCGGTACACCCGGTACGGTCATGCGAAGCAAGGATTGCGCCAGGCCATTCAGCGCGCCGGCCGGGGCAATCGCCTGAGCGGCATTGCCAATGGCGGTGCGTAGTGCGTGGCCTTCTTCACTGAGCAATAGCCGTGAAAGGAATGCTTCGACACCTTGTTCATAGGCTTCGTTGGGCGCGCTCCAGCTGCTCTGCAACTTGGCTTCGCGCAGGGCCTTTTGTTGCCACTGCCACAGGCGCTGCTGGTAGCCGTCAAAGTCGGTGCCCTGATCCAGCGGCCAACTGCCGAGCAAGACTTGATAGAGGATCAATTCATCACCCGGTGAGGGCGCAGTGTCGGTCCGTAACGGGGCGGCCAGGGTGCGCCAGTGTTCCACCTGCTCAACAAACCACGGCGCGCATTCACTCAACACCGCCAGGCGCGCGCGGGTGTCCTCGCCGCGCTTGTGGTCATGGGTGGCGGTGGCCAGCAGGTTGTCGGGGAAGGTCTGCAAGCGCTGCTGGTTGACGGCATGGAAGTCGGCCAATGGCGCGCTGAACTGTTCGGTGATGAAGCCCACGTCATTGCGCGACAGCAATACCGCCGAGCGATAGAACGCAGTGTCTTCCACGGCCTTGGCGGCAGCGGGGGAGGTCAGTTGCTGGAAACGCACGCAAGCGTGCTTGAGGATCTTGCGTTCGCGGCCCACCGGGCGATTGCGCCAGGGCTGGCCGCCCAGCCATTTTTCCAGGTGATCGAGTACGGGCCAGTCGCCTTCGCCCAAGGTGGTGCGCGCGCCGTCCATGGCGTGTTGGAACACCTGGTCGTCGGCGTCGCTGCGGCCACGTGCGCTGATGTAGGTGCGGTACACCGGGAAGTGCACGATCAGTTCCTGCAAGGCGCGGCGGATGGCGCCTAGGGTCAGGTCGCGGGTCATCACATCGTCGCGGGCTACTTGCAGCAGGGCTTGGGCCACACTTTCAAAGTCGCCGCCGAGGGAACCGTTAAGGATTTGCTGACGTGCCAGCCGCGCCTCCTCGATGAACGCCGAAGGCCGTTCGCTGTGACGGGTCCACAATTGGGCCAATGGCTCAAAGCCGTCGGGGTGATGTTGCAGCAGCGACAGCTGGTTCATGAATTCGTAGCCGGTGGTGCCGTCCACTTGCCAGTCTTCGCGCAGGGTTTCGCCTTCGCCGAGGATTTTTTCCACGAAGATCGGCAGATGCCGCTGCGGTGACAACGAATCCACCCGGCGCCGCAGCTTGCGGCAATACCCGCGCGGGTCGGCCAGGCCGTCGATATGGTCGATACGCAGGCCATCCACCAAGCCTTCGCTGATCAGTTCGAAAATCTTGCCATGGGTGGCCTCGAACACCGCCGTGCGTTCTACGCGTAGGCCGCCCAGTTCATTGACATCGAAGAAGCGCCGCCAGTTGATATCGTCCGCGGCGGTGCGCCAGCTGGCGAGGCGGTAAGCCTGTTGTTCAAGCAGTTGGTGCAGGCGGTCGAAGTCGAAGCTCGCCAGTTGTGCGTCGATGGCCTGGCGCACTTCGTCCTCAGTGGCCCGCTCGGCCAGGGCCTGTTTGAGCCAGGCGGCCTCGTGGTAAGCGTCGTCCTGATAGGCCAGGGCGCTGAAACGGTCGGACAATGGCTTGAGTAATTCATCGCTGCCCAGGATCGTCGCGTAGTCCCGTGGGCAGATCGGAAAGCGATGCTCGTAATGCTCAACATAGAACGCGCCATGGGTGGCATCGAACTTCAGGCTCACGCTGCCGCTCTGCAAGGCTTCGCCGTAATCGCTGCCGAGGAACGGCATCAGCAACTGGCCTTTGAGCAAGGGGTCGGGTGAATGCCACTGGATATCGAAGAACTCGCTGTAGGGGCTCATGCGCCCCCATTCCAGCAGGTCCAGCCACCAAGGGTTATCCGCACCACCGACGGCCATATGGTTGGAGACGATATCCAGGATCAGGCCCATCTCGTGTTCACGCAAGGCGGCAACCAGGCGGCGCAAGGCAGCTTCGCCCCCCAGTTCCGGGTTGACGCGGGTGGGGTCGACCACGTCGTAGCCGTGCATGGACCCGGCGCGGGCGCTGAGCAGCGGCGAAGCGTAGAGGTGGCTGATGCCGAGGCGGGCGAAGTAGGGCACCAGCGGCACCGCGTCATCCAGGGTAAAACCTTTATGGAATTGCAGGCGCTGGGTCGCGCGCAGGGGCAGTGCGTTCATCGGTCACGCTCATAGGCTTGGTTGCGCGCGACGGCCAACAGTTCGAGGCGGCGGGCGGCACCGGCATTGTCGAGCAGGCTGGAGGCCTCCCCCACAAAGCGGCGGCGCCAATTGGGGTGGGTGTCGGTGGTACCGGGCAGGTTGGCCTGCTCCTCGACGCCGAGCGCATCTTCCAACGGCAACAGCACCAACGGCGCACGGGTATGGCCGAGGTAGCGCACGCTGGCGTCGATCATGTGGTCGGTTTCATTGCGGATTTCTTCAACGAAGTTCTGCGGGTCCTGGCTCAAGGCCTGGCGCAGTGCCTGGCGTTCGCGCAGGCGGTGTTCGCTCCATTGCTCCGCGGTGGGCGCGTCGATCAGGCCGAGCTGGATGTTCCAGTCGATATCGCGGCTGTGCCACCAGCCGTTGAGCGTCGGCAAGTCGTGGGTGCTGGTGGTGGCCAGGGCATTGTCCGGCCAGTCGAGGATCGGCTTGAATTGGCCCTCGTGGTTTTGCTCGAACAGCAACACGCGCATGCCGAGGATCGAGCGAGCGATGAGTTTTTCGCGCAGGCCGTCCGGCACCGTGCCCAGGTCTTCACCGAGCACGATGGCGTGGTGGTGATGGGATTCCAGGGCCAGCAGGCGCAACAGATCTTCCACCGGGTAATACAGGTAGGCGCCTTCACGCGGCGAAGCGTCCATGGGGATCACCCACAGGCGTTGCAGGCCCATCACATGGTCGATACGCAGGCCACCGGCATGGGCGAAGTTCGCGCGCAGCATTTCGATAAAGGCACGGAAGCCGTTCCGCTTGAGGCCTTCAGGCGAGAACGCGGAGATGCCCCAGCCCTGACCTGCGCGATTGAGAATGTCGGGTGGCGCGCCCACGGTCAGGTCCGCGAGCAGCTCGTCCTGACGGCTCCATGCCTGGCTGCCACCGCCGTCAGCGCCCACGGCCAGGTCGGCAATCAAGCCGACGCCCATGCCGCTGCCACGGGCCGCTTGTTGCGCGCGTTCCAGGCAACGGGCGATCAGCCATTGGCTAAAGGCGAAGTAGCCGATCTCATCCGGGTTTTCTGCGGCAAATGCTGCGAGTGTCGGGCTCTGCGGGTTGCGCCAGTCTTCTGGCCAGTGGCGCCAGTCGAGGTCTTCCCCCTTGGCGGCGCGCACGGCCTGCACGGCTTCGAAGCGGCAGTGATTTTCCAGCGCTTCACCACCGGCTTGGCGGAAACTCAGGAAGTCGGCGTGTTGTGGATGCTGGCCGTGGCGGAAGTCCTCATACAGCGCCCGCATTAGACGCTGCTTGGCCTTGGCGGCTCTCGGCCAGTCGATCAGGCTGTGTTGTTCCAGATCGTGCAGCTCGTCTGTCAGACCGAGGGCTTCGATGGCGTTGCGCACCTCGCGCTCCCCTAGAATGCAACCGGGCGAGGCGTACAAGCTGTTGAGGAACAAACGACTCGACGGCGAATACGGGCTGTAGCGCTCGGTGTCGGCGCTGAACATGGCGTGCATCGGGCTGATGGCCAGGGCGTCGGCACCGCGCTCGGCGGCCGAACGAGCCAAGTGTTCCAGGGCCAGGGTGTCGCCAAAGCCGCCATCACCCAGGCGGCGCAGGCTATACAGTTGCGCGCTGAGGCCCCAGGCGCGGGCGGGGCGACTGTCGACGGCCTCGGCCACGCTGTAGCAGTGGGTGGGGGCGACGGCCAAAGTGAAGGTCTGCTCGGCGATACGCACCTGGTGGTAACCGAGGGCGATGACGCCGGGTAATACGGCGTCGCCATCCAGACGCAAGTCGAGGGTTTCGCCATCTTCGAGGCTGACCCGGCACAGGGTGTCCGGTTCGAAGTAACGGGCCAGGTCCAGGCCTTCGCCGCTGTCGATGGTCATCAAGGGTGGCAGGTGTTTGTCGTGTTGCGCCTGTTCCAGTTCGAGCAGGCTGGCGTCGATCTCGGCATCGCTGTCGGCCGGGTGGCCCAGGCCTTTGAGAACGGCGCGCAGGGCGTGGGGTTTCACACGTTGCGGGCGGCCGTTTGCGTCGATCCAATCGACGGCCAGGCCCGCTCGGCTGGCGAGGATTTCCAGGTTCGCTTCGCTCAAGGGTGCTCTCCAACAGGGGATAGGGTAACGCGTGCGCTGTACGCCGGCAGCTGGGCGCCGAGGTTGGCAGGCGTTTCGAAAAGGACGGCGCCGGTCGCCGGGTAATCCAGCGGCGCGGCACTCAGGTTGAGATCGATCTGCAACAGGCTGCCGTTGCCCAGGTGCCAGCGGGCGCTCACGGCACCTTCCGCCAGCACCTGCGCGCCCAAGGCAAGGCTGCCGGGCAAGTGCGGCACGATATGCTGGTGGCGCAGGTTCAGTAGTTGGCGGTAGAGCTGGGCATGCGGATGGTCTGCAAAGGCCGGGGACGATTGCTGAAAGGTCTCCAGGGCATTGGGGTCAGGAATGCGTTCACGTCGCTCAGGGTCGTGGAACGCAGCAAAGTCGGCGAATTCGTTACGCCGACCTTCGCGCACGGCTTGCGCCAGTTCGCCATGATGGTCAGTGAAAAACAGGAACGGTTCGCTGGCGTTGACCTCGTCGCCCATGAACATCATCGGGATCATCGGCGAGAGCAGCAGCAGGGCTGTCGCCGCCTCTAAAGCCGGGGGCGAGCAGAGTTGATGCAGGCGCTCGCCCAGGGCGCGGTTGCCGATCTGGTCATGGTTCTGCAAAAACGTCACAAACGCGCTCGGCGGCAGGTGCCCGCTGGGTTCGCCGCGTTCATGGCCATGCCGGGTGGTGTGCCCCTGGTAGATGAAGCCTTCGCCCAGGCAGCGCGCCAGTTTGGCGGTAGGCTCTTCGGCAAAGTCACTGTAGTAGGCGTCGGTTTCGCCGGTCAGCAATACGTGCAGGACGTTATGAAAGTCATCATTCCATTGCGCGTCAAAATCGTGCTGCAGGAGGCTGGCCTGATTGAGCTCGTTTTCCAGCATCAGCCAGACGTGTCGACCGGTGTCGACTTGCTCGCGAACCCGGTGCGCCAGTTGTTTCAGAAAGTCCGGGTTGTCGATGGCGTGTACCGCGTCCAGGCGCAGGCCGTCAAAACGGTATTCGAGCAGCCACATCAAGGCGTTATCGAGGAAGAAATCCCGCACTTCACGCCGGTCAAAGTCGATACCGGCGCCCCATGGGGTGTGCACGTCTTCCTGGAAGAAGCCTTTGGCGTATT
Organism: Pseudomonas sp. FH1; assembly: GCF_000510895.2. NCBI lineage: Bacteria > Pseudomonadati > Pseudomonadota > Gammaproteobacteria > Pseudomonadales > Pseudomonadaceae > Pseudomonas > Pseudomonas sp. FH1. The sequence continues at coordinate 2,717 of NZ_AOHM01000005.1, read as the reverse complement.
GGCCGAGGTAGTTGCCGTCGGGGCCGAAGTGGTTGTAGACCACATCGAGAATCACCGCCAGGCCCTGTTCGTGGGCGCTGTCGATCAGGTGCTTGAGTTGATCGGGCGTGCCGTAGGAGGCTTGGGGCGCGTAGGGCAGGACACCGTCATAGCCCCAGTTGCGTTCGCCGGGGAACTGCGCGAGCGGCATCAATTCAATCGCGGTCACGCCCAGCTCGGCCAGGCGCGGCAGGTGCTTCTCGACGCCGGCATAGCCACCCATCGCGCCGACGTGCAGTTCATAGATGACGGCTTCGTGCCAGGGACGGCCCTGCCACTGGCTGTGGCGCCATTGATAAACGAGGGGGTCGACCACCAGGCTCCAGCCATGCACATCCGAGGCCTGTGCCCTGGAGGCAGGGTCGGGAACATCCATCTCCCCATCGATATTGAAGCGGTAGCGCGTGCCCGCCGGGCACGCTATTTCGGTTTCAAACCAGCCATCTGCCTGGGGCAGCATGGCGACGGACTTGCCATTTTCCAATTCAACGCTGACATAAAACGCGTCTGGCGCCCACAAGGCAAAACGCGTGTGTTGCGCGTCCAGCATGATTGCGCCGTGGGGCCAGGTTTCCAGAGTCCGTAACGGCATCTATAGAGACCTCCCGTTGATTATTTAGCGGATTTCCCCAAGGCCTTGGCCACAAGTTGCTCATACAGCTCGGCGTAGGGTTCCACCGCCTGGCTCCAGTTGAACGGTTGCGTCATCGCCCGGCAGCGCATGGCATTGAGCAGGCCAGGGTAGGCAAACACCTTGAACGCGCGGCTCAAGGCTTCTTTGTAGCTGTCGACCGTGGACTCATTGAACAGAAAGCCGGTCACGCCATTTTCGATGGTGTCAGCCAAGCCACCGGTATTGCGCGCGACGGGCAGCGAGCCGAAGCGCTGGGCGTACATCTGGCTCAGGCCGCACGGCTCGTAGCGCGACGGCATGAGCAAAAAGTCACTGCCAGCGAACATGCGCCGTGCGTCGGTCTCGTTGAAGCCGATGCGCACACCGATCTGGCCGGGGAAACGCAGCGCCAATTCACGCATAACGTTTTCTTCTTCCGGCTCGCCGCGACCGATGATTGCGATCTGCCCACCTTGCTCGACGATAAAGCTGGCGACGGCTTCGGTCAGGTCCAGGCCTTTCTGGAACACCAGGCGCGAGACCACGGCGAACAGCGGGCCGGTGGATTCATTCAGGCCGAACAGCTCGCGCACCTGGCTGGCGTTTACCGCTTTGCCTTCCCAGTCGCCGATGTTGAAGTTGTGGGTCAGGTGCGGGTCGGTGGAGGTTTCCCAGCTGTCTTCAATGCCGTTGGGAATGCCGCTGAGCAAGCCTTGCTGGGTCTTGCTGGCAAGAAAGCCATCCAGGCCGCAGCCGAATTCCGGGGTGGTGATTTCCCGGGCGTAGGTGGCGCTCACCGTGGTGATGTGGCTGGAATACGCCATGCCGGCCTTGAGGTACGACATCTTGCCGTAGAACTCCATGCCTTCCTGCTGCAGGGCGTGGGGTGGAATGCCCAGTTCCGGCGTGGAAGCCAAACTGATCACGCCCTGATAGGCCAGGTTATGAATGGTGAACAGCGTCGGCGTGCGTGACCCACGCCAGTGCATATACGCCGGCGCCAGGCCAGCGGGCCAGTCGTGGGCGTGCACCAGGTCCGGGCACCAGTGGATCTGCGCGAGGTTGGCGGCCATGTCGGCGGCAGCCAGGCCCAGGCGGGCGAAACGGATATGGTTGTCCGGCCAGTCGCGGCCGTTATTGGCGCCGTAGGGCGTGCCTTCACGCTCGTACAATTCGGGGCAGATCAACACATAAATGACCAGGCCGTCTTTGAGGTCCATGCGCCCGATCTTGCACGGCGGCAGCGCGGCGTGGCCACCCAGCTCGCCGATGATATGGATCGGGTTATCGCTTTCCATCACCTGGGGGTAACCGGGAATCAGCACCCGCACATCGTGCAGGTGGGCCATGGCGCGGGGCAGGGCCGCGGACACATCGCCCAGGCCGCCGGTTTTCACCAGATCGGCAAATTCGGAGGTCACGAACAGGACTTTCTTGCGATTAGGATTCTGACTCACGATCGGCCGCACAGTGGTGGGCAGGTCGACCAACGAAGGTCCCCCTACCGGCTGACTGACACGCTCTCCCTGAATATCTACAGCGGCACTGATCATAGTTCTCTCCCACATGTTGGTCGGCTAATGGCCCGCTGCCATTAGCTCCGATGGCCACATCCTGCGGCCAGGCGCACAAGCACTGTACAAACTGGCAAGGCGTATGCCAGTTGCACGGTTAGCCAAAAAAGATTGGATGGACGGGCATTTCGCGTGAACCGCGGGTGCTCGCCTTACCTTAAAACTGGACCTACGGCAGAGTTGGAAAGTTTCGATTTTTTGCGGGGTTTTTGTTTTCGAACGGACCCATCGGTCATGAGTCTAGGACAGATCCTAGAGCTTGTAGGCTTTCTACGGAAATTTTGTAGGACAAAAAACTTGTAACTTTATGTCAGGTTGACGCGGGGTCTGTGGCGAGCAAGCTTCCTGTGGCGAGCGGGCTTGCCCCGCGTTGGGCTGCGTAGCGGCCCCGCTTATTCGCGATTGGTTATTTGGGAGCGCTTCGCGCTCCAACGCGGGGCAAGCCCGCTCGCCACAACAAGCCCGCTCGCCAAAAAAGTGCGAATGCTCCG
>NZ_AOHM01000004.1:0-112287 GCF_000510895.2 Pseudomonas sp. FH1 | reverse complement strand
GCACCGTACCGGAAAGGTCAGGTGTTGCACTCAGATTTTGCCGCCGCCAGGATTCATTGTTTACACACCCAACAGGTAAACAATAATCAACTTTAGATTACAATTTACTTTTGCGCAAAAAATAACAATAACTCTCTGTTTTCATTAACTATTTACCAGATAAATTTACATCCAAAAAATGGTCATGCTGACTGCATCTTCAATGACCTGGCGGTGATCAGCCATTACCTGCTGGCCAGCGGCCGGGTCAATCGCGTGCTGATCTTCGATTGCGACGTGCACCAGGGCGACGGCACCGCGCGCATCCTCCACGACACACCGGACGCCATCACCGTGTCGCTGCACTGCGAAAAGAACTTCCCCGCGCGCAAGGCCCAGAGCGACTGGGACATCCCGTTGCCCATGGGCATGGGTGATGACGACTACCTCAAGGTGGTGGACGACGCGCTCAACTACTTGCTGCCGCTCTACCAACCCGACCTGGTGCTATACGACGCTGGCGTCGATGTGCACAAGGACGACGCCCTCGGTTACCTCAAACTGACAGACCAGGGCGTCGCCGCCCGTGATGAAAGCGTGATGCGCCACTGCCTGGGCCGCGATATCCCGGTGATGGGCGTGATCGGCGGCGGCTACAGCAAGGACCGCCCGGCCCTCGCCCGCCGCCACGGCATCCTGCATCACAGCGCGCAACGGGTGTGGACGTCATCAGGTTGTCACTGAAATGTGGGCGTTACCCACAATCCCTGTGGAACCACCTGTGGATAACTTGAGCGTAACGGCCTGAAAGCCAGTAGCCGTATAGCCTGTAAGAAACTGTACGTTTTTTGACCAGACACTTTTCCACAGCCGTGAAACGTTGTGGAACTTGGCTCTGGCGGCCGTTTTGCAACAAAACTGCCGCACGCCGTCGTCAACCTGAAGGCCTCTCCCGCTTTCAGAGTACCCAGCGATGGCAACTTACAAGATCGGCAGTAGCGCGACGCCCGGCAATGACGACGCCCTGAAGAAAGTCGCCGCCACCTTCGACGTGGCGATGTCCCGCGCCCTCTCCGGCTTCAAGGAAGCCGCCCACCCCGGCAACTTCAAGGTGCTGGCCAGCAACGACAAGCCGTTCTTCACCGACGGCACCGGGGTAACCGATAACACCAAGGACAAAAAGATCGCCGACGTCAAAGCCACCGGTGATCAGGAAGCGATCAAGCGCCTCAACGACCCGAACCTGGCCGACATCAGCAACACCGGTGTGCCTCTGGCCAACATCGCCAGCATCACCAAGATCTCCGACAACGTCCTGGAGCTGAAAACCCGCGACGGCCGCGACATCATCATTATCAAGCAGATGACCCCGTACCTGTTCGACGGCATGGCTGGCAAAGTCGACGCCGTGGACGCGCTGAACAAGAGCAAGGCCGACGGCTACCGCATCGCCCAGGCCGGCGACACCGCGCCGGGCCTGGACACCTACAAGGGCATCGGCCCGGCCGATGAAGTGGGGCCGGGCATGATCCGTTACGAAACCCTGTCAGGCGACAAGGTCATCGTCAGTAAGGAAACCAACAGCGACCTGTACGAAAAGGTTAAGTCCGACGGCGAAACCTGGGGCCTGATCAACGACAGCAAAAACGAAGGGTATCGCCTGGCCGGTGCCAATGAGGCGGGCAGCGTGAGCCTGGTGGGCACGCCGGAAGAACTCGGCCACGGGCTGATCCGCTACGAGACCGCTTCCGGCGACAAGATCATCGTGTCCCAGGCCATCAGCCCCGACCTGTACGCCTCGGTGGTCAAGGAGTCCAACGGCATCTTTGGCGTCGACGGCGCCGTGGATACCAACTGGATCGACAACTCCAAGTACGCCAGCGCCAAGGACTGGGACAAGATCGTCGGCAACACCAGCGGCACACCGACCCAGGAAGAACGCGACCTCGACCGCCCGCGCGCCGCGTCGAAAATGCTCAGCGACAACTGGGACAAATGGGGCCTGCACGACCGCCCCATCGACTTCTCCAACCCGCCCACCGACCTGCCACCCGAAGCCCAGGCTTGCCTCAAGTACCTGGCCGGCAGCCCGAGCCTGATGAACGCCCTCGACAGCGGCGGCCTGGGCAAAAGCGATGGGGTGATTACCCACGCGGATGTGGATAAGTTCATCAGCCAATCGAACAAGGATCTGTCGGCCGCTTCGAAGTCCTACAGCACCTTCCTCAGCAAGAACCCCGACGCCACCGGCTTGGCCAAGGAAAACGCCAAGTCCGCCGCCATCGTCATGGCCAATATTTCCCTGGTGAGCAGCGCCGGTCCGGAAATGCAGGGGCCCAACCAGCGCGCCAACAATGGCAGCCTGAACACCGCCAACCTCAAGGCGATCAAGGATGACTCGGGCCTGAGCCCCGAGCTGACCGGCGCCGCAGGCTATTGGTCCACCCCCGGCATGCTGCGCACCCTCGACATGGCCGGCGACCTGCCCGCCACCGCCAAGGCCGACGGCATCACCCAACAGAAAAACCTCGGCGCCTGGCTGGAAAACCAGGCGCCCAAGGACGACCACGGCGTGTTGATGATGCTCAGCAACGCCGCGGTGCGCAGCTCGGTGGCCGATGTCGACACCTCCAAGCTGACCAAGGACGTGCTCGAACACCCGGAGAACTACGACGGCAAGACCAAAGCCGCCGTGATGATGGAAATCAGCGACGCCCGCGCGCGCATGGCCGCCAGTGACAAAGTGGGCGACGGCGACCTGTATGCGGGGATTACGGCGGACACCGAATACCACCTCAACCCGACCAAATCCAAAGTCACCGACCAGCTCGACGCCGCCATCGGCCAGCTGTCCAGCGACCCGGACGTGAAGACCTTCTTGGCGCAGAACCAGGCGTCCGGCATGCGCGATATCGTCAACAGCGACCCGGCGATCAAGCATGAGCTGCAGGCCTACCAAGACGGCCAGATCAACAGCGGCAACGTGCTCAACACCGCCCTGAACACCAAAGGCGCCGATGGCAAACCGCTGTCGCTCATGGACGCCCTGAGCCTGGCCGGCACCGACGCCACCCTCACCGACCTGGCCCTGGGCGGCGATGGGCATGTGGACCTCAGTGTCATCGCCGAAAAATCGGGAAAATCCGGGGACATCGAGCAGTTCTTCAAGGACCACATCCTCAACGGCAAAGACCTGCAAGACGCTCTCGCCCAGCCGAACGCCGACCCGATGACCGCCATCGGCCAGTACGCCGCCCATGCCGAGTTGCTTAAGGAGTTCCTCGGTGACAAGGTCTCGGCCCAGGACTCGTCGACGGTGCAGCAATACGTTAACCAGGCGGTGTCCGACTCCCTGGTCAACGGCGCCAACGACGACGTGCTCAAGGGGGCGTTCGGCGATGCCAATGGCAACTTCGACGAGGCCAAGACCACGGCCATCATCGAAAAAGCCATGGCCGACGACCCAGAGATGTTCAAGGACGCCACGGGGGCGCAGATCAAGCCGCAGGACGTGATCTCGTTGATCCGCTCGATGTGGGACGTGAACCGCCAGGGCGAGAAGATCAGCGACGTGCTGCCCAAGGCCGTGGATGGGCTGAAGCTCAACGTCAGCGATTCGTACAAACAGGGCCTGTTGCACATCGGCAGCGCCTTGCTGGCCGGCGGCGTACTGGCGGCGCGCTCGGCCACGGGCGGCAACAGCCCGGCAGACAACGCCGGGCGCGTGGCGGCAGGCATGCAGTTTGCCGGCCTGATCACCGAAGGCGGCACCAAATACGCCAAGGAAGCCGGCTACGGCATGACCTGGAAACCTACGCCGATCGACCCGAACAAACCCCAAGGGATCGGCGACTTCCCCACCGGCAAAATGGTGCAGAACACCGACGGCCTCAACCGCCTGGGCAACCTGGGCAAGATCGTCGGCGGCACCGGCAGCTTTATCGGCGGTGTGTTCGGCCTGATCAGCGGGGTCAACAGCGCGTTTGCCGGGGATAAACTCAACGCCGGCTTCTCCCTCACCAGCGGCGCCTTGGGCACCGGCGCGGCAGTGGCCTCGATCATCGAAGGCGGCGCGGGCCTGTTCGGCATTGCCGACGCGGCGGCCATCGCCGGCACCTTCGCCGGGGTATTGGGTTGGGCGGCAGCCGGTGTGGGCATCGTGACCAGCTTTGTGTTCCCGATCATCGAGGTGGTGAAACGGGAAAAACAACAGGACGCGTTCTTTGGCAACCTGGTGCCGACCCTGGATAAATATGGTCTCACCGGCGGCCCGATCACCGACGCCGACCGCAAGGATGAATACCCGCCGTACGCCAACACTGGTTTTGCCTAAAGCCCGGTCAGCTTGTTGTGGCGAGCGGGCTTGCCCCGCGTTGGGCTGCGCAGCAGCCCTAATAGAGCCACCGCATTTTCTCAGAAAAAATGCGGTAGCCGTTTTTGGGGCCGCTTCGCAGCCCAACGCGGGGCAAGCCCGCTCGCCACAACAACCCCACTCACCACAATTTCGCAGCATTGCTTACAATGGGCGCCCTTTGTTTTTGACCAGGCCTGCCGATGTCCGCTACTGCTCCTTCCCACGTTGCCATTATCGGCGGTGGCCCTGCCGGCCTGATGGCCGCCGAAGTCCTGAGCCAGGCGGGCGTGCGGGTGGACCTGTACGACGGCATGCCTTCAGTGGGGCGCAAGTTCCTGCTGGCCGGCGTGGGCGGCATGAACATCACCCACTCCGAAGCGTATCCGGCATTCCTGTCACGCTACGCCGAACGCGCGCCGCACATGGCGCCGTTGCTACGTAGTTTCGGGTCCGAGGCGTTGTGTGAATGGATTCATGGCTTGGGCATCGAGACGTTTGTCGGCACCTCCGGCCGCGTGTTTCCCACCGACATGAAAGCCGCGCCCCTGTTGCGCGCCTGGCTCAAACGCCTGCGCGACCAAGGCGTGGTTATCCACACCCGTCATCGCTGGCTGGGCTGGACTGCCGAGGGCGACTTACTTATCCACAGCCCCGACGGCGAAAAAACGGTCCACAGCGACGCCGTGCTGCTGGCCCTTGGCGGCGGCAGCTGGTCACGGTTGGGGTCTGACGGCGCCTGGCTCAAGTTGCTGGAGGACAAAGGCGTGCCTTACGCCCCGCTGCAACCGAGCAACTGCGGTTTTGAGGTGTCGGCCTGGAGCGAATTGATGGTCAGCAAATTCGCTGGCGCGCCGTTGAAAAACGTCGCGATGGGTTTGGGTGACGACAAGCCTCGTCTGGGTGAATGCGTTATCACCGCCAGCGGGATCGAAGGCAGCCTGATCTACGCGTTGTCGGCGCCGATCCGCGAAGCGATCAACCGCGACGGCTCGGCCACCGTGCACATCGACCTGCTGCCGAGCAAGGCGCTGGACAAGGTTCAGGCCGCCTTGGCCAAACCCCGTGGCTCACGTTCGATGAGCAAACACCTGCACAGTCAGTTGGGCTTGGATGGGGTCAAAGCCGCACTGCTGCGCGAGTTGGCGCCGTCTGACCACTTCAATGATCCGGCGCAGTTGGCGGTGGATATCAAGGCGTTGCCGCTGACGCTGGTGAAGACCCGGCCGATGGATGAGGCGATCAGCACAGCGGGCGGCGTGCCGTTCGAGGCGTTGGATGAGCGCTTGATGCTCCAGCAATTGCCGGGGGTGTTTTGTGCGGGAGAGATGCTGGACTGGGAAGCGCCTACGGGCGGGTATTTGCTGACGGGGTGCTTTGCCAGCGGCAGAGCGGCTGGGCGGGGAATGTTGGAGTGGCTTAATCGCTGAGATTTGCGGTGAATTCAGAGCCGCCTTCGCGGGCAAGCCCGCTCCCACATTTGACTGCATTCCCATGTTGGAACTCGGTCAAATGTGGGAGCTGGCTTGCCTGCGAAGAGGCCATCAGCAGCCCCGCAACATCACTTCTTCTTACGCGGCCCAGTATTGAACACCGGCACCTTGCGCACCGGTTTGATCGAAGGCTCCGACGGCGCCACTTCCCCGCTGTCCACCCACTTACCAAGGTTGCGCTTACCGCCACCGCCCGAGGTTTTAGGCTTTTTCGGTTTCTTTGGCTTCTTCACCACCTGCCCGCTGGCATCGGTGTCCGGCACGCGGTGTTCCGGTTCGAAGTCTTGTTCCATGTGGCGGCTCAAGGTCTGACGCGTCAGCATTTCGATGGCCGACAGCATGTTCACTTCATCGGCACACACCAGGGAAATCGCCTCACCGGTGTTGCCAGCACGCCCGGTACGGCCGATACGGTGGATGTAGTCTTCGGCCACGATCGGCAGGTCGAAGTTGACCACCAGCGGCAAGTCTTCGATATCCAGGCCACGGGCCGCCACGTCGGTGGCCACCAGGATCTGCACGTCACTCGACTTGAAACGGTCCAGCGCACGCTGGCGCGTGGCTTGCGGCTTGTCGCCATGGATGCCGTCGGCATTGATGCCCAGGCCCTGCAACTTATCCACCAGCGCATCCACGCCATTGCGGGTCTTGGCGAACACCAGCACCTGCTTCCAGCGGCCTTTGCGCATCAGGTGCACAAACAGCTCCGGCTTGCGCTTCTTGTCCACCGGCACAATCCACTGCTTGACCGTGTTGGCAGCGACGTTGCGCGGGCTGACTTCGATGCTCAGCGGGTCATTGAGCATCTGCCCGGCCAGCGTGCGGATCTCATCGGAGAAGGTCGCGGAGAACAGCAGGGTCTGGCGCTTTTTCGGCAGCATGCGGTAGATGTTCGCCAGCTCTTCGGAGAAACCCAGGTCGAGCATGCGGTCGGCTTCGTCCAGCACCAAGGTTTGCAGCTGGTTGAGTTTCAGCGCGTTCTGGCGGAACAGGTCGATCAGGCGGCCAGGGGTGGCGACCAGGATGTCGACGCCTTTGCGCAACTTCATCATCTGCGGGTTGATGCTCACGCCGCCGTACACCGCGTAAGTGGTCAGCGGCAGGTTTTGCGCGTACTCGGCAACGCTGGCGTGCACCTGCTCGGCCAGCTCGCGGGTCGGGCACAGGATCAGCGCGCGTGCCGAGTTGGCGGCGACTTTCGGCCCTTCCATCGTCAGCAGTTGCAACAACGGCACGGCGAAACCGGCGGTCTTGCCGGTGCCGGTCTGGGCCGCAGCCATCAGGTCGCGACCGGCCAGCACCGCCGGAATGGCTTGCGCCTGCACCGGCGTCGGGGTCTGGTAGCCAAGCGTCTCAAGGGCGCGCAGCAAGGGTTCGATCAGGCCAAGGGTGGCGAAAGTCATGTGTTTACCGTAGGAAAAATTCAGCGCAAGGTCGCAATGCGCCGCAGTTTACCTTATTTCCGCCTTCGGCTTACGCCACTGGGGCAGGCTGATCAGCAGGACGGCGCTGATAATCACCAGCATGGCCAGGGCTTCTTCCAGGCCAATGGTCTCACCGACGAACACAATCCCCAGCAACACCGCCACCGCCGGGTTCACATAGGCATAGCTGGTCGCCGCCGCCGGGCGCACATGCTTGAGCAGGTACATGTAGGCGTTGAAGGCGATGATCGAGCCGAACACCGTCAGGTAGGCCAGGGCCAGCCAGCCTTCCAGCGGTGGCACGGCCTGCAGGCGCTCACCGGACAGCGCGCTGATGATCAATAGCGCGACGCCCGCCACCAGCATTTCCGCAGCACTCGCCATGGCGCCTTGGGGCAACGGCAATTGCCGGCTCCACACCGAACCGAACGCCCAGGAAGCCGCCGCCACCAACAGCAGCACAGCGCCCATCGGGCTCGACTGCAACGTGCTGCCCATATTGAGCATGGCGATGCCGATGATCCCCAGGATCACCCCCGCCCACTCCAAGCGAGTGTTGCGCGCGCCCCAGAAATACCCACACAACAAGGTGAACAACGGCACCGTCGCCACGGCCAACGCCGCCACGCCGGACGACACGCCCATGTGTTCCGCCACGCTGACGCCGCCGTTGCCCACGGTGAGCAGCAAAAGACCGATCATCCCGGCCGCCTTCCACTGCGGCCACGTCGGTGCCGGCACCCCGCGCCAGCGCAGGAAGCCATACATCAACGCCCCCGCCGTGCAAAACCGAATCCCCGCCAGCAGCAACGGCGGCCAGTACTCCACGCCGATGCGAATCACCAGATAGGTGGAACCCCAGATCACATACAGCGCAAAAAAGGCGGCGATCAACGGTAAGGGAAAGCGACGTGGGCCAGGCATTGGGCGGCTCTATGGCAGGAGATGGGAGGCTTATTCTAAAAAGGCAGGTCGTTAAACATAAGTTACAAAACCTGTTTAAAACGCCAATACACTTTTCAAAGCATGGTTGTGAAGGCTATAAACCGTGCTTTCGAAAGTCACGCGCAACCGGAGCCTTATCATGGACAAATACGACCGTATGCTCCTCAGCGCCCTGCTCGAAGACGGCCGCGCGTCCTACGCGCAACTGGCCCGCACGGTAAACCTCTCCGCCCCCGCCGTGGCCGAGCGCGTGGCCAAACTGGAGGCCAGTGGCGTGATCACCGGGTATCAGGCCAAGGTGGACCTGTCCAAAGTGGGCTTGCCGATTCAGTGCGTGATTGAGCTGCGCTTGACCAATCACGGCAGCCAGAAGGTGTATGACGCGCTGGCGGAAATTCCGGAGTTGACGGAGTGCCATCGGGTGACCGGCGATCCGTGCGTGATCATGCAGGCGGCGGTGGGGTCGATGCCGGAGTTGGAGAGCTTGATCAACCGCGTGGCGAAGTTCGGGTTCAGCAAGACTTCGATTATTTTGTCGAGCGCGATAGAGCGACGGGTGCCGTTGGGGCAGTTGGAGGGCAAGAATGGTGGTTAAGCACAACAGGGTTGTCAGCCTCAGTCATTCCATCAGCCCGCGAATTCCACTGTGGCCGGGCGATCCCCCGGTGGAACTTGAAGACGTCGCCTCGCTGGCAAAGGACGGCTACTTCCTGCGTCGCTTCAGCATGGGTGAACACAGCGCCACCCATATGAATGCGCCGAACAGCTTTTATGCCGATGGGATGGGCATTGATGGTTATAAACCGGAAGACCTGGTGCGGCCTGCGGTGGTGATTGATGTGCGGGCCCGCTGCAATCCGGACTACGAAATCAGTGTGCGGGACATTGAAGACTGGGAGCGCCAGCACGGGCTTATCAAGCCTGGCTGCATGGTGCTGATGTACACCGGCTGGCAGCATCTCTGGAACGATCCGGCGGCGTTCTTCGGGCAGGATGCGCAAGGTTTGCACTTCCCTGGAATTGGCGAGGCGGCGATTCGGTTTTTGCTTGAACAGCGTCAGATTGCGGGGGTGGGCATTGATACTCACGGGGTTGATCGGGGACAGAGCAGCACGTTCGCGACAAACCATGCGGTGTTGGTAGGGAATGGAATTGTGCTGGAGTGCCTGACTAACTTGGATCAGTTGCCGGCCAAAGGCACGACGCTGGTAATCGGTGTATTGGCGCTTGAAGGCGGATCGGGATCGCCAGCGTCAGTGATGGCGATTATCAAGCAGAAAGAGAACTAGCCCCCAATCAAATCCGTCTCCCCTCCTTCGCTCGTACGACACCGTTGAGTCCGAAGAGAACAACAGCGTAATGAAGGAAACTGCGCCGGTTCGCAAAAAATCACAGGAGAGGATAAAGGTACAAACCAATCCGCCGTAAACCACAGGAGATTCCGAGTTCTATAAGAGAGGTTTCTCCTACGATCACTATCGCTGATAAGCCGTTTGGAGGACAAGGACGCGCACCAAAGGAGACTACAAGCGATAGTCATAGATTTCTCACTGCCGGGCAATTAAGTCGACAATCTGCTTGATCGTGGTGATGTGATCCCAGTCAGCCTGAGTGGCTTGCAGATTGAACTGCCATTTGATCTGCATGACGAAGCAGGTCAGGTCGTCATCAATGATCTTGAAGTCGCGGATGAAATCCGTTTGTTCCGTCACCTGGCTTCGGTCGATGAAGCCAATGATGTCGACGAACAGTTGAATCACCTTTTCGCTGATCTCGGCCCTGTTCAGATTACCGTCCATTTCTTGCCTCATAGGCACACTTACCAATACTGATTAAATCAAAAACGGCCAGTCCTGCAGCAACGAAGGGAATGCCTCGCCCAATAATGCCAAATATCCGGACTGTGCCAAACGTTGCCTTAGCCATCCTAGCCATTGTGGGCTGCCTGATCAGCGTGCGAGGGAAAAAGCGCATGCCAATGAGGCTAGCCAGGTTTGTCGTTTTGCTTGAACCCACGTGAACCCAAGTACCCACGGCTATTTTGCTGATTGGTATGCCTGCCGACGCGGTGACAAATGTTGCTGCCGTCAACCCATAGTGCTCCTGAGTGCATTTCCAGAGGTCCTCGGCCGTGGTGTTTGGCCCCATAGAATCGGCATGAATGGGTTTAAGCAGGTGATAACTGCCGCCACTGCTAATACCTGGGGAGTTCGGTAGTGCAATGACCGCAGGACAGCTTGTCATCGTGTTACCCAAGTGAAACGCCAGGCTAGAGGTTGAGCCAAGATCAACACGATTTAACCCGAGCTCGAGCTGACTTCTCATGATTGCTGTATGAAGATCGCTTTCCTGCATGCCTGTAACCCCTGTACGTAAATGGCAAGCGGGATGGTAGGTCGCAAAAAGAGGTGGTAGTCGGATGAAGCGGAAAAACAGAAGGGTCCTAGGCAGCGATAGGATTCGACCTACTGACCATTCAGAAGCCTGCCTTCAAAAGCCAAGTTTTCAATGGCCAGCAAGACCCATCTCTTTCATTTGAAGGACGTTTCCGAGAGAATCCCACGGCCTTGTTTCCGTCGGATCAGGTAGCTAGTCTCGCTCAGTCATCGAATGTTCGGTGATCGGACGTGCAAGTCCGACGACGGTAATACGCAAAAGCCTTAGCTCCCAACGCCTGCTTTTACTCAGGGCGTTAGTTCGTTATGGCAGCTGTACGCGGGAGATCTTCGGATCTACCGGACACCGTCACGGTCTTGCACACCCGCGTACTGCTGCCACCCTAATTCGTGTGCGAGCGGAACGGTTGCAGCTTCTTACCTGACGGAGAAGCTACATCATGATCAAAGTAACCCCCGATCCACCCCGATTCCTCAGCGAAGACGCCCTGCTCAACCGCCGAGCTATCGACTACTACCTCAAAGCATGCGCCCCGGATGCACCCAATTTCATTCTGAATGACAACCTGAGCTTCGAAGACGCGCTCGCCCATGCGGCGGATTTGCTGCATTGCGCGGTGGAGACGGTGCAGGATTCGGGTGAGGTGCTGAGTGCGCAGCAGCGGGCGGTGATGCATTTGGTGGGGATGGCGAAGGGGGTGGTGGATCGGGCGTTGGAGTGTGTGCAGCCGCGATAGCCTAACTTTGTGGCGAGCGGGCTTGCCACAAAAAAGCCCATTTGCCACAGAAAGCCCGCTCGGCACAGATGCTCTGTTTACGGGGTTCTAGAACCCGCGATGCTTCTTCAGATGCTCATTGATCTTCGCCGCCGGCACTTTCTGCAAGGTGCACAGCAGGTCGTGGGACAGTTCACGCAAGCCATGGGTGCCGCGCAGTTCCTGGGCCAGGTGGGCCGTGAGATTGGCGGCCATCTCCGCATCCGCCATCGCCCGGTGGGCCTTGCCGGTGTGGGGCAGCTGAGCGAAGGCGTTCAACGTGCCAAGCTTGTGATTCGGCGCCGATGGCATGAGGCGGCGGGCCAGTAGCAGTGAGCAGGCGAACTTCTGCAAGCGCGTCCGGCGAATCAGACCCAGCTCAAAGTCCCAGAACTTCTGGTCGAACGCGGCGTTGTGCGCCAGCAACGGTGTGACGCCGACGAACTCATTGACCTCATTCATCACCCGCTCCGCCGGCGGCGCGCTGCGCAGCATGGCGTTGCTGATGCCGGTGAGTTGTTCGATGAACGCGGGCACATGCACGCCGGTTTTCATCAGGCTCTGGTAGCGGTCCACGATCTGGCCACGCTCAAGGATGACCACCGCGATTTCCGTGGCCCGGCAGTGGCTGCTCGGGGTGATGCCGGTGGTTTCAAAGTCGATGACCGCTATACGTTCCAAACCTGTTCCAACTCCGTCTTGGCATTTATTTGAGCAACAACGCGCCTTCGATCGGCACATAACGGCTGGCGGCGCGTATCAATGAATTGGCCGTCAGCCCTGGTACGCCATAAGCCACGGCTTCGACGCCATGCTTGTGGATAACCCGGTCGAGCAGCATGTCGAAATCACCGTCGCCGGAAGCCAGCACGATTTCGTCGACGTGGTCGGCGGCGTCCATGATGTCGATGGTGATACCCACGTCCCAGTCGCCTTTGGCCGAGCCGTCGCTGCGCTGGATGTAGGGCTTGAGTTTTACCGTGAAGCCCAGGTTGCGCAGGATCTGCTGGAATTGCTGCTGCTTGCTGTCGCCACGGTCGATGGCATACGCGTACGCCTCGACGATCTGCCCGCGCGAGCTGATGTCAGCCCACAGCGCGGCGTAGTTGAAGTGGCAACCATAGGCCTGGCGGACGGTGTAATAGAGGTTTTGCACATCGGCGAACACTGCAATTTTCTTCACCGCACTTCCTCATGACAGCCAGGCGCCTGGGCCCGGAAAGGGTGCCAGTATGCCAGCCGCGAGAAGGTTTCCGGGAAAAATCAGACCGGGGCGACTAGCCGCCCCGGTCTGCGTGGGTCAGACGAAGGAATCGTCGTCGCCGAAGGAAGAAGAGTCGTCGGAATAATCGCTGTCGGCAAAGCTGTCCGAGTTGTTGCTGCCCCAGCTGTCATTGCCAGCGTACTTCTGGTCGTCGTTGCCCCAGTTGCCGTTGTCACTGGCAGGCGCTGGCTCTTCACGGATGATTTCTTCCACGACTTGCGGCTGTTGCGAGTTGTGGTTGAACAGGCTGCTGATGCCTTCGGCCAGCAACACACCACCGGCCACGCCGGCAGCGGTTTTCATCGCGCCGCCGAGAAAGCCGCTGCCCACCGGAGCGGCCGGAGCAGGTTGCTGATAATTCTGCTGCGGTGCAGGCTGGCTGAACCCAGGCCGCGCCGGTTCGCGCCAGCCGCCACCGGAAGACGGCGGTGCACTTTGAGCCGGCTGCTGATCACGGGAAGCGCCACTGCCAAAGATGCTCGACAGGAAACCACCGCTGCTCGCCGGAGCAGGCTGCGCGGATTTAGCCCGCTGCAGCTCGTCCTGCAATTGCTGGATCTGTTGCGCCTGCTGCTTGTTCTGCGCGTCGAGGCTCTTGAGCGCATGTTCCTGCACCAAAATCGACTGGGTCATGTAATACCCGGCCGCCGGTTGGCGCGTCATGTGCTCCTTGATCCGCGCTTCGGCCTGGGCGTCGCGGGGGGCTGAGTCCGTTTCGGCTTGTTGCAACCGTGAAAACAGTCCATCGATCAGGGTTTGCTCTTCGCTGTTCATGGCGACCTCGTTAGATTGCCGGTAGAAATCGTGGTCTCGCCTTTAATCAGGCGCCGTCCTAGTTATGGGGGTGTTACGAGTTGTTTCAATGGTCTTTACTCAAGGTTTACGTTTGCTTACCTGCGGTGATGATCGGTTAAAGTGTTGCCCTTGCTTTCAGGCCTGCGATGAACTTGATGAATCCGTTAGACGTGCTGCGCGACTCCTTCCGTTTCACCCAACGCAACCTGGGCGCCATCGTCCAGCTGTGTCTGCCGTTGGTGATTTTCGAAGCCCTGCTGCAACAGGTGCTCAACCACGTCGTCGGCCCGGATGCGTTTCCCGGCTATAGCGTGGTGGTGGGGTTGCTGGTGTACCCGCTGTATACCGGCGCGCTGATCCTGTTTCTGGATGCTCGCACCCGTGGCGAATCGCCGCGCACTAAAGATGTGTGGGCCATGGCCCTCACGCTGTGGCCGCGCTTCGCTCTGCTGACGGCCATGAGCACGCTGCTGATTCTGTTGGGGCTGTCGCTGTATTTCCTGCCGGGGCTGTGGCTGATGGTGGTGCTGGCGTTTGCCGAGTACTTGCTGGTGCTGCGCGGCATGCCGGCGTTGGCGGCAATGAAGGAAAGTTTCCGCCTGAGCCGTGGGCATTTCTGGCTGATCCTGGTGTGCCTGCTGTGCGTGATGACGCCGCTGTGGTTGCTCAAAGGCGCCAGCGTCGCGGCCTATCCAACGCCCGCGCCGCTGCTGGGGCTGTTTCTGGACAGCGCCCACAGCTTCCTGCAGCTGTTTACCAGCGTGGTGCTGTTCCGTTTATTCATGCTGATCGGTGGCGATGCCGACGCGCGGTGATATGCTCCGTGCCACCTCTGAAACGCTATAAGCCGAGCCGATGACCCGTTTATTGCGCATCACCTTGCTGGGCCTGCTGATCATCGCAGGCCTGCTCACCGCCCTGATCTACAGCCTGACCTGGCGCCCTGAGGCCAAGGAAACCCTGCCGGTAAGCTGCGTCGCACCCCGCGCGCCCACGCTGTTGCCGGGGCAGGCGCTCAAGGTCATGACCTGGAACGTGCAATACCTGGCCGGCAAGAATTATGTGTTCTGGTACGACACCGCCGACGGCAGCGGCCCCGACGACCGCCCCACCGTGGAAGACATGGCCGCCAGCCTCGACGAAGTGGCGCGGGTGATTCGCGATGAACAACCCGACATCCTCCTGCTGCAGGAACTCGACGAAAACGCCAAGCCCTCCCACTATCAGGACCAACTGGCCCTTTTGCAGGAGCGCCTGGTCGACCTCTACCCGTGCAGCGCCCAGGCCTTCGACTGGAAAGCCGACTTCGTGCCAGACCTGCACATCTTCGGCAGCGTCGGCCGCAAACTGGCGACCCTCAGCCGCTACCAGATCGAACACGCCGAACGCCTGCAACTGCCAGCGCCCGAGGCCAACATCCTTAGCCGCCAGTTCCAGCCCAAGCCCGCCTTGCTCCTGACCTACCTGCCCCTGAGCGACGGTGGCCAACTGGCGGTGCTCAACACCCGCCTGGACGGCGTTGCTCCTGGCCGCAGCGCAGTGCTGGAGCAGGTCAAAACCACGGTCAAACTGCTGGATAAATTCGAAGGCCGTGGCACGCCCTGGCTGATCGGCGGGGACTTCAACCTGCTGCCCCTCGGCCAGTTCCTGCGCCTGGACGCCACCAAACGCGGGCAGTATTCGCCGGACAGCGAGCTGCATCTGCTGTGGGACAAATACCCGATGATCCCGAGCAACAGCCAATCCAGCGGGATTGACCGTGAGCAATGGCTGACGCACTTCCCCAACGACCCGAGCGTGGACGGCCCGGATCGTACGCTGGATTACCTGTTCTACAGCCCGCGGATCAAACGGGTGGAGGCCAAGGTGCGGCAGGAGGATACGTTGCGTATTTCCAACCATTTGCCGGTGATTGCGCGGTTCCTGCTACCGGCCGCGCAATAGTCACTTGCGCGGTTTGATCCGCGCCGTCGCCTCGGCCACCAATGGATCATCCGGCCAATAGTCACCCGTATCAGCTACGTCTCTAACCATTGACACTTCAGTAGGCCAGCAAGATTGGGCTTTACCACTGAGTCAGTGAACTGCTCATTGACAGTCAATGTTTGCGCCTGATATTGACGCATCAGGAACGCCAAAAGTGGAGGATTGACAGAGGCATCCGGGCTCAGATTCTTAACGCCTCCAAACATTGACAGTTTTATTTGAGTGAATGCAAACGTGCCTTTGAAAAGGCAGTGCCGAAGCCGATGAGAATTACGACAATTTGCGGCCGAGCCAAGCACTAGCGGCGAGTTCAAACCTACGCCGAGGCTATATACAAAAATCACGACCTCACTGAAGCAGATATGCGCCGAGCGCTGTTTGGCGGTGCAGCCACTTGCGCAGACTCATGCCTTACATGAACATGACAATCTTTCGGATAACTCGAACATCCAGCCAGTGAAGGCTGCGGAGAAAAAGAAGATCGATGAAAGCGTTCACCCCCCGTGTTAAGGGTCACGCTGCGGGTCGGTAATGAGTTTGAGGGTAGGAAGCACACAATGGTCCATGAGGAGGATACGCTCAGTACGCGTCTCGCAGAACAGGAAGCGATCAAAGCGGCCAGGAAGAATTACCGCCTTGTAGAGTTGGTTTCTGTAAAACCGATGTAGCGTGGCTCATCGACTTGCCACCAAAGATCAGTGCACCCGTTATAAGACCATCCCCTCGGCAAACCTGAATCAGCAGTTTCTCGACCATCCGAGTGCCCTGGGTAGTGGATAACAGTGCGAGGGGCTGTTCCTTGGCAAAACGTTGCTTAGGCTTGCTCAGCCAGCGCTGGGCTTTTTTGACGTCTCCGAACAGCGCCTCTGCCATTGCTGTCACATGTGCAAGTCGGAACAACCGATCACTCTCGTCCAGATTTAAGCGTTGTCGGCGAGCCAATCGGGCGTTAAGGGTCCCAACCGGCATAATCTTTTCAAGGGCGACTGCGTCGTACACGCCAGATTCGCTAAGCAATTTGAATCTCTCGGCTGCGAATCCTGCCGCGATAATCTCGTGGTTCTCTTGCTCTGATGCCCCTACGCCAATTTGAAGTGAAACTCCAAGATGACGTCGGTAGTGACGGTACACCGGTTTAGGCAGCAATTCAGCCAACATAGGTCGCTTCTTGACCGGCCATGTTCCACGACGGGTGACGTTCTTATAGGAAAGATGGGCTGGTAGTACAGCCCTGTCAACGTCGGCATCTGACAACAAAAATTCCCCGGGAAGAAAATGTTGCTGCTCAAGACTTCAACTGAGGCGTCCACACGAGCATGCAGGTTCTCCTCACGTATTCACATGCCCGGCCGATAACCACTATGCCCTGCTGGGCACTGGATAACGGAATTAGGGATGAACCGGATGATGTTTCGCAACGCTCTCGCATTTACGCTGGCATTAGTGGCCTGTAACTCAATAGCAGCAAGCTTTGATTGTTCTAAGGCCGCAAATTTTGCGGAATCCAGCATCTGTAATGACGGCTATCTGAGTGGCGTCGACAGCATTCTGGCGCGCTCCTATCAAAAAGCCCTCGCTGAAACGGAACACCCGGATGAGCTACGGCAATCACAACGCGAATGGCTATCGGTGCGAGACCAGTGCACCACCCAGAAGTGTCTCGATCAAACCTTGGGAGCTCGTGTCACCTTTCTGGATAGTTATTCACGCGTTGAAAAAAGTAAGGCATATGCTGCAGAAGAGAAGCTGCGCAAGGATGAGTATGAAGCTCAGCGCCAGGCAGAGGATCTTGCCAACTCACAAAGAGATCAGCAGTACCGGATCGCTCAGGAACAATTCCGTCAACAAAAACAGCAATCTGCTCAGCCGCACCAGGTGGCTCAAACACAATCACAAAGTGTGCAACCGGCGCCCTCCTCTCAGAGCCCAGCCAATGTGGTTTCGGCACAGCAAGTGCGCCCTGCTCAGCCTGTAGCTGGGAAACCAGCAGTGCTACGCATGTGGCAGGCCTTCTGGGCAGGCCCGACATGGAAATACACGCTCTTGATAGGATCTTTGATCACCTGCCTGGCGATCTGGAGACACCACACAGAGGCTGCCACGATCTACACCGACTACACCGATGCTGCGATCACGAATGCGCTGCCCGCGATCGGAGCGGTTGCGGCTCTGATCCTTCGCTGGCTTGAAATGCCTGGCTTGGTCTCAGGGATAGCGTTGGGTACCGGGATTATCTTGGCCATTGCATATGCTGTATTCGCGACCTTCCGGACAAACCAGGGAGCTCTGAGTATCACCCTAGTTATTGTTGCCAAGCTCACTCTCATCACAGTGTTCTACGCGTTGATTGGAATGCTGATCGCGTCTCTCTTTTCGAACAGTGCCAGACGCAAAGGTGAATCCCAAGCGCGTGCTGCTGCTAGAAACAGTCGAGAGAAGAAGCAAACGATGGCTCTGATCACAGGCTTGTCGGTGGCTTACACCGCTTTTACTGCCTGGGTCTGCCGGCGACCTGAGTTCACCTCACTTTCCGAATGCCTGGAATTTGATACAGCACCTGCATAAGCCAGGGCGATCGGAACGCGATCGCGTGCTTTAGTAAACAAGTAGCCCGGGAGATTTCCTGGGCTTTTTTTGTGCCACGTTACTATCACTGCAGCACCTACACATTTGCTAACCAAGTTTAGTAGCACCCCAGCGGTCAAAGGTGAATACCCAAGATCAAATTGGGGCAGAATTCGACGATCAAAATGGAGCACATAAATGAAGTGGATTAAAGGGGTGATTGTCGGCGCATTCTTGCTCGTAATCACTGGTGCGGGACTGGGTCTGTTTTATGTTTTGCCGCAGTACGACGTGGTGGCCATCACCGGCGTTGAGGTAAAACGTGTGGACGATGACGGCGTCATCAATGCTGAAAACCCGGCCGACGGCCCGACCCGGGACGTGTATTTCATTAACACTGAACACCCAACATCGAAAGTGGTAAAAGTTTACCGAAACGACGACACCGGCTGGAGTTTTCCGTGGTACTTCAAGTTTGATTCGGCCGACGTTCAGGCAAAGGCTCAGGGTTACTCACGAGATGCCCAGCAACTGGCGCTGATCCGTTACTACGGCTGGCGCATTCAAATCTTGTCCGTGTTCCCAAACATCACAGACATCGAAGCCACAAACAGTCGCGAAGAGCCGTTTCCTTGGTTCAACACGATCTTCCTCAGCGTAGGCACGCTACTGATTTTGTTTGTGGTGTTTTTCATGCGCCGGCGATTCAAGCGCAAGACCAGGGGCGAAGTACTGGGTTGAACAGTTGAACCACCCGCCTTTTCAGCTTGGAAAATTCGTTAACCGCAGAATGAATGCCAGTCAGTTACCTGACTGGCATTTTTTTGTAGGTGCGATTTCTTGTTACGGCTAGGCTAAAGCAAGCCAGTCAGCGCTTTACCATTTCACACTGACGTCGCATGTCATCGTTTTTGATGCTCCCGCAACTGCCATTGCCAGTCTTGGCGTAGCACAGGTATCGCTGGTCGTCGTCGCGGATACTCGCGCAACTGCCGTTGCCTGTTTCGACGTAGCAGGCGTTACGCAAGTCGTCATTGTTGATGCTTGCACAGCTTCCGTTGCCCTCTTTCACGTAGCAGTATTTGCGCTTTTCATCATCACGGATACTCGCACAACTGCCATTGCCGGCCTCCACATAGCAGGTAGCGCGCAGATCGTCGTCCTTAATGCTCGCGCAACTCCCATTCCGTTCTTTGACGTAGCAGTAGGCGCGTTGATCGTCGTTGTTGATGCTGCCGCAACCGGCGTGAGCGAAGCCGCTGAGCGCCAGCAGCATTACCAAAATAGCCTCATCCCACCCTCCATTAATTGCCAAACGCTACCTGAAACTGTTCGTAATTGCCGCCTCGATAACCGAGGTTCGGGCACAAGAAGGCAAATGACGGATCAGCCGCGAGCTTCTTTCTGAAGGTCGTCCAACTCGTCCACGATGTCTTCATCACGATCCTCGAACGCCTTGGCCATATCACGCTGTAGATCAACCTGGACTTCCATGGTTTTCTTGGCCAATTTCATGCCGTCCTTAGAGCCCATGATAATTTTCATCGCCTGATCCGGATGCTTGTTGGCCTCGATCATCAATTCGAGTTCGTCGGCATCAAAGTGATCTGCGTAGACCTGGACCAGGGTGTCTTTCAGTAGGTCCTGGGAAATGTTGTCCTCGATCACGGCCTTGATTTTTTCTGGCGCGACTTCGCGATATTTGGATGCATAACCCGACGTGGCGACTTGCACTACCATCTTGTATTGGACGTCCATGCCCATCAACTTGACCAGTTCTTCAGCTTTGTCCTGGCTTGAACCGCAACCGGCCAGCAGCACCGAGCAGAGCGCCGTGATGGCCCATTTGGAAACGTTCGTCATGAAATGCCTGCCTTTGTCTTGAGATTTTTTTTGGTGACCGTGGAGTACGGCGGACCGCACTCCAGGCTCTAGGAAATGTGGTGATCAGTTCGTCTCAAGCGTGAAGCTTTTGCTCACGAACAGGCCGGAAAATAACGACTTGTCTTCCTTGAAAATGTAGGACTCTTCAAACTTGGCATCGGTGGCCAGCTTTTGAGCGATCGCGCACTCCGAATCGCTGTGATCCTTGCCCTTGACTCCAAAGTCACTCTGATAACCTGATAGGCCTGTTTCATTGCAAAAGCCGGTGAACTCCTCACGCTTGGTAGCGGCCTTGAATTCGTCGAACGACTCCTTTAACTGGTCGAAGCCCTTGTAGGTCAGCGAGTAGCTGGCCACCTTGGTCTTACGAGCAAAGTCACCTGCGGCTTCCGCAATTACGGCCTGGCCCATGGACGTACTGTAAGCCCCCATGATGAAGCCACTTAGCGCGCTCTTGAGTTGCGCCTGGACATCGTCAAGCTCTGGGATGGACGCAAATTTAGCCTCGCGCACAATCCGGCCAACTTCGCTGCCGTCATTACGATGCACCACTACAAACTCGACCGAGCCTTCGCCGTCGCTGGAGCGCGTGAGCTTGAAGTCCAAGTCAACTTTGGTGCCGAACTCCCCTGTAGCGCCGGTGATAAATGCACCAGTGAACGGCAGACGTTGGACGATATTGCTACCCCACGAGTAGGGCGACTTGACCACGCCTCCGTACTGATCCATCTCCGCGCGCGGCTGGATCTCATCCGCTACTTCCGAAGGCAGGACCACATCTGTGCCTTTGTGCGACAGGTAAGGAGTACTCATGTCCATGCCCAACAATTGGACATGAATCTCGCCCTTCTTGTTATCACCTTCGCGGCTAACCTTGAGGGCGTCGGCCTTCAAGTAAACGCCACCGGCACGACCGCCACCAGTACTGGACGAAAGCAGATACCGTGACCATTCGACCAGGGCAGACTCTTTTGCCCCGGAGTCCATTCCACCGAGCAGCCCCATAATCCCTTTCAGGAATTTATCTGCGCCGTTGGTCTCTGCTGCAACCAGGCGGATTTCTGGTGTTTCAACGGTGACGTTTCCCGACCAGAAGGAATAGGAAATATCTCCCTCGCTCAGAACGTTCTCGAGGAAGTACTGTTCCTTCATCTCATCGTACTGACGCAGCGCTTGCTTCTTGCCGGAGCTCGATAACCCCACACCAGCCGCAAGAATCGCAATACCGGCGACCGCAGCGGCGATGAGGATGTGCTTCTTGTTCATCGTTTTCATAGTCGGTTGCCTTACTGAATTTGAGCAGATGCTTGCTGCCAATCAATCACGTGCTGCTGAGAGACTGCAGGCGTCCAGTTGAAGTCGATCCCGGCGCTAGGAAATTCCTTGGCCAGTACGGCACCAAATGACACTCTGTCAGCACAGTGGTCTTGCTTGCAGGCCTCAGCCGCGCCTGCGGTATACACGCGATACGTAGGAACGGCGCGACCGTCTTCGAGCGGCAGGAAGGGTGTCATGTTTGCCGCCGGCAGCACGTACCACTGGCTCTCCAGTTCAGCATCAGCCTGTACACGCCCCTTACGTGGGAAGTCGACCTCGTAGAAGTCGCCGCTCTTTCCGGTGACGTGAATCATCATCGGCACAGCGGACTTTGAAGAGCTCGGGTCCTGCATTGCGATCGGCGATGGGAAGGTGACTTTGATACCGGCCATCTGCGCCAGCGCTTCAGCCTCCCGACCTTCGAATTCCTTCATCCCGGATTTGAGTTGTTCGTAACGCTCTAAGACGCGTGTGTGCAGCTCAGCCATTTGCTGCTGCAGGCGACGTACTTCTCTCAGGCGGATCTCCTCGCGACGCAGGGCGAAGTTATTGCCTTGGCGAGCATCGAAGTAAAACTCACCACGGTTCTCGCCCATACGCGTTTTGAGAATGTTGTCTTTGGTTTCCGACGCGTATCCCTCGGGGTAAAGCGCTTCGAAGTTCTTGGCGAAGAAGAGGTTCGACAGGCCGACGGTCGTTGGCGACGTTGCCTTCACCAATTGGTAGACCTCAACCACAGCGCGCTTCAACTCAACCGCATCAAGAGCAAATGCCTCATCTGCAGTGATCACTACGTAATACGGATCACTGGAGAACGGCGAAAGGACACGGTAGTTGGGGCGCTCAAAGGCCAAATACACCTTCATGTTACGCGCAGGCAGTTCACCCACCTGAAAGAGTGCTTGGTCTGCCCGGCTATTCAGGAAAGAAAGCGCCTTGCCTTTCACCGCTGGGACCAGTGCCTGGTTGAACATCAGACCGCTCGGGTGCACGGTTGTTTTTGACCAGGTATCACCGCGATAGGTGTTCGGTACCGCCCAACGCAATTTGTCAAAGGACCCCTCGGCATAGCCTGATGCAGAGCAAGGCATGGCGGGTGTCGACGCAAAGGACAGACTTGGATCGGACTCATCAGTTATCGACTTACTGATAACCCATTTGCATCCGCTTCCGTCGGTAATCCCCATCAGGTTCTGGTTGGCCAGCACCAATGAGCGGCCGAAGTCACCGGTAGGAACGGCGGCAACAGCGGCCGGCGCTTCAGCTGGAGCGGCAGGCTTAGGGGCGGCGGCTGGAGCTGCCTCCACAGGTACTGTGGCCACGGCAGCTACAGGAGCAACAGGGGCAACGGGCGCAACCGTCACAGGTACTTGAGCCACCGGCACCGGTTGCACTGGCGCGGGTGAAGCCTCTGGTGCTGGTTGTGGTATCACAGGTGCCGTTACAGGCGCTGGGGCCGGTGCAGCAGCCACAGGCGCTGCGACGGCAGGCTCAGTAGGCGCAGCGGCGGCTGGTAGTACAGACGCAGCCGCCCCAGCTGCTGGTGGCGTAGGAGGAGAAGCCACGGGGGCTACCGAAACAGCGGGCGCGGCAGCGGCCGGAGCGGCAGGCGGTGAAGTCAGCGTGGCCAGGCCCAGATTGGTCGCATTGCCCGCACCGGTGGCGTAAACCGCCCCCTTTGCGTCGACTGCTTTCCAGGTGACCTTGGCCGTCGGGCATTCCTGTCCGAGAATATACGGGAGCTTCGATAGAAGAGTGTTCAGCGGCTTCTGGTCATCCCACGTTGGGCGCTGCATGGTGATGGCCACTTCTGGTTTGCACCAGGTGGTCGCCTCACCATCAACGTTCACCTGGATCTGTTCTGTCTTCGAGTAGGCGAGCTGGTGAGCCCAGGCTTGCGGCGCGATGCCGCAAGCACCCACTACAACGAGAGCGAGTGCGCGGTTTTTCATGAAGATCCCTTAGATGAGTTCCCAGGTGCCGTTGGCTTGTTTGCAGAAGGTGTTCTTCTCCTGCTCAGTGTTTCCGTCGGCCGCTTTGAGGCTCACGGTCACCGGCCGGCAAGACGTTTCAGCAGCGACCTGCTGAGTTGGCAACGTCGGGATCGAATCCAGATCGAAGGCCTTTGTTTCCTTGTCGGCAGCGACGTTCATCTCGTCCAGGTTGGCCGCGGGCTTCACACTCTTCGCAACGGCTACTGATTTTGGTTCAACCAAATCTTTGTGGACGTAGCCGACAGTGACACCCTTGCGGCCGACAAGAATCCAGTCGCCTGTCGAACCAACGGCAGTGAACTCGGTGCCGGGTTTCAAACCACCCACTTTGTCTGCGCCTTTTTCAGGCGCGGCGCGGACGTTCGAACTGCTTTTGGTGACGTACTGCTCGTTAATGAGTTTCATCGAAGGGACGGCAACGATCTTAGGTGCACGTTTCACTTCAACCGTTTTGGTTTGGGTGAACTCTTGGCCCTGAACGATCTCCGCCGAAGCGCCGGAATGCGCCGATGTCCAGGACACAGGCAAACTGGACCCGCTCGGCGAGGCGTTCAAAGCATCTTGCGTGCGTTGCGCCAAGGCCTGCTGATCCTGCTCATCGAGTTTTGCACCGATTTTGTTACCGATGTAACCGCCCAGTGCACCGCCGACCAGGGTTGCCACGATCCGTCCGTTGCCTTTCCCGATGAACTGCCCGATGACAGCGCCAGCGACGACACCCACTGCGGTACCAGCCTGTTGCTTGTTGATGCCCAACTCAGCGCAGCCAGAGGTTGATGCTGCGATGGCCAATGCCAGTACTGAAACGAGAAACTTTTTACGCACGGTGACTCTCCCTTTGTGTAAGTCACTCTGCTTTCAGCAGAGGCCTTGTGATGTTGTAAAGCATTGCTTCTGAGGACATGGCCCAATGGAAAACGGTGGCAAGCACAACTGGCTGTTTGCCCAAGCTCCTGAACGCATCTCTATAACCGGGGCTATCGACAATTGCGTTGCCAACAACGAGAGGCAGCATAACGATCGAAATCACGGCGACCGGTCGAACGAAGCGAATTCGCCCGGGGAGGCTTCGAAGCGCCTCAATACCCGAGATGATCAAGACCACAAGACTGATGCCGCCGAAGAACAACCCGCTAAGAAGGGAGAAGGGGATAAACCACATATTCTTGAGGACGTTCAAACCCTCAGCGCCGTGGATGTCGGTGTGAGCGACGTCATAGGCCATGTTGTCGGCAATGCCAGGCAGATAAGCCTGGTACTGCTCTCGCGTAGCCAGAAGGTTCATGCCCTTCACATAGAGAGGACCGAGCTTGGTTTTCGCCATGTGGCGAACCTCGGTGGTGTTGGCCAGCGCATCTCGTGTCCGCACACCGGGATTGATTGACCGGGCATACTCGTCAATGGTCGGCTGGTACCCCAGATCTGCCCCAGCATTCGGCCACTTGATCGGTCGCCACTCACTCCCCGGAATTCCCCCTGCACGAAAACCTTCGAGCTGTGCATACGCCCTGCTGATGTCACTGATGGAGGGCACGACAGTTTCTTGCAGCCGCTCGTATAACGCGTCTCCATTACGGACGGTGTAGCCACGAAAAACTGCAGCTGAAAAGCCTTGGAAGTTCTTGTCGATGCGCTCGACGTAGGAGCCTTGAACACTCATCAGAACGCCGAGGTTTGCTATGAAAGCCTTGCCCTCTCCCTGGTCCTTGTAGGCCTTGTAGGGTATCTGCGGAATAGTCAGGGAGTCGTAAAGCAACCCCTTTTTGGTGACGTATGCGTAGAGGCTGCTAACCCGCAGCGAGCCGGGGAATTGCTCGGCGATCCAATCCGGAGCGGCCCCCTGAAACCACCAAGTCAACGGAGTGACAACAAGTGTCGATGCTGCGAGCCAAACCCACAGCACCCTCCCCTTGCCTTGGTAACGTCGATAGCAGATTCGCCATACCAGCAAGCACATGCTCGTAGCCGCCAGGATCTGGCTATACGTCTCAAGGACTTCGAGTTTTCGGAGGGGGATATCAGCGCCAACGAAGTTGAGCAGCTCGGCGTTGAACAGCAGACTGCAGATCAAATAAAGGGCGTTCAAAACAACAAGTGCGATTAGCATCCAACGGGTCCTTGTCAGAAATTAAACGCCAGGCCCTGGATGATAAGGGGGAGCGCAAATAGATGTAGCATATTGCCATCTAGCAGCAGACGGCACCACTCAAAATGCTCCGTCGAATTCCGATGCAGAACGCCGTGCAGATGTTTTCGTTACCTACGATCAGAACTTAACGGGACTGAGAGGACTTTCAATGCCGGGCACAACATTCCCTCCCGCACGTTCCAATTCTGGGTTTCAGACGGTGTGTAAATGGAGAATGGATGTCTCGGCGGTCGCCGGCGGCCAAGCCGTTAAACTGCATCAATGCGAGCAGTCCCAATGAGGGGATCTTTCCCCTTGGCCGGCGTTCGCGCTCAAACAACGAAAGCGCAGCGCATGAACAATGCATTGCGAAAACCCATGGAATAGGCGGCATGAATTGAATCAGTCACTCAAACCCGGCGAGAACACAACGATCTCTTCCTCCCAAGGGCGGGTGGAAGTTACCCATGCGGCAGGTAACAACCTGGACGTAAACCTTACTGCGTTTTTGGTCACCGACACTGGCAAGGTGGTGGATGACAGCGGCATGGTTTTCTTCAATGCACCCGTGCACTCTTCAGGCGCGGCGACATTCGCGCCCCCGATCGCTCATGGCGACACGGTCAGTCACAGCATCAGCTTCGACTCGTCTCGACTCCCGTCCAATATCACGAAGATCGCGATCACTTTGACGCAAGACGGCAACGCCGGCGGCTTCGAAGCAGTCAAAGACCTTCGCGCTATCGTCATTGCCGGGGACCAAACCCTGGAACTGGCACCTGAGCCCTTTTCACAAGAGACGGGCATCATCGTGCTTGAGTTGTACGTCCGGAACGGCCTGCTCAAGGCGCGCTCTGTATGGCAAGGTTTCGCCTCAGGTCTTGCCGGACTCTGCGGGTTTTATGGCATCGAAGTTGAAGACGTTGCATCCTCCGCGCCGGCGGCGACACCTGCACCGCCTCCAAAGCCCGTCAACATCGCCAAGACCGTGGTTAAACTGGACAAACCTGGCAGCAGCCACAAGGTGTCCCTCGAAAAAGGGCCGTCCGCTCCAAAGGTTATTCGGGTCAGCGCAACGTGGGTTGATAACGGCGACGGATCTGACAATGACGACCTCGATCTGCGGATCGGCATCCTTCGTCCTGATGGGCGAATGTCCATCATCCAGGCACCTGACAAGCGTGGGGCTTTTGACGTCGATCCCTTCGTTTTCCATACCGGTGACGTAGTCTGCGCCAGCGCCTCCGCTCCAGGTATTGAAACCGTCGAAATTAATCCGGCAATCTCGCAGCTCATGGGGGGCAAGGTAGTGCTGGTCTGCAGCGTTTATTCAGCAGTAGACAACGGTGCGGTTTCGGTGGCATCGCTGAAACCAAAGATGCGGATGGAATACGGCGACCAGGTCGTAGAGTGCGCATTCGAATTCAAGTCCGGGTTTTTCAGCTCAATGGTGTTCACCTATGTAATCGGTCAAATCGAAATTGACCAAGATGGTATCCATCTAAGTCCATCCGGAGTTACCTCCAAAGCCGGCAGTGAAGCCACCCCCTGGCTGACTCGGAAGGGAGACAAAATTGAGCTAACGATGGACGGCCCACACGTATTCAAAGGACGCCCAATCGAAAGGAGCGGCAAAAAGCAGTACGTCTAAGCTTTCGTGCTAGTAGGCGCTTTAAGCAGCTTCATGCCTGACCAGTACTCCCGCGACGGCACACGGCCGCCGCGGGATTTCTATTTTGGTTGTATGCCAGCATCATCGGCCTCATAAACCCATGTTGAATCGCCCCGCGCCCTCGAACAAAACAGCTCTTCCCATAGGAACTTCCCGCGGCGACCTCACTGGCCGTATAAGACTTGCAGGAACTTCGAGCGCCGTTAGGTTTAACCCGACGGATGAACCAGCCGCCGGTGCAGATACGGCTGTTTCACCAAGGCCATCTCATCATCAGGCGCTCTAATCGTCACAAAGGAACCATGCATGCAGATCACCCAAGGCCAGCGCATGTCGCTGGCAAATATTCTTCCCGGTCTATCCTTCACTCTCTCGGTCAACATCGAAAGCCCCAGCGTAGTCGACTTCGTCTGTTTCGGTGTCGACGACCAAGGCAAGCTTTCTGATGATCGCTATATGGTCTTCTTCAATCAACCTGTTACGCCTTGCAGCAGTGTGAAGCTTGCTGCGGGTGGCCAGTTTGAAATTAATCTAGCCACCCTGCCCGCCACTATCGATCGCTTGATCTTCACTGCCTCCATCGACGGTGCCGGGGCGATGAGTGACATCCGGAATGGCAACTTCAAAGTAATCAGCCCCGTTGGTGAGATAGGAGCGACCTGCGCGTTCTCAGGGCTCACGTTCACAACCGAGAAAGCGGTAATGATCGTTGAGCTTTACCGAAAGAATGGGGAGTGGCGGTTGGCCTCTAACCTTCAGGGTTTTGCTGAGGGCCTGGACGCTCTCGTGAGGCACTTTGGCGGCGAAGTTACTGAAGAAGCTGCACCGGCACCAGCACCTGCCCCATCTCCCTCCACAATCTCTCTGGATAAACGTGTAGCTGCTGTCGCGCCGGAACTGGTCAGTCTGGCCAAGAAGGCACAGGTAAGCCTCGAGAAAGCCTGCTTGGTTGGGATGAAAGCTCGTGTTTTGCTCGTGCTCGACGTCACCGACTCGATGCGAAATCAATACAAAACCGGCCGCGTACAGGAAGTCCTCAATCGTCTTGTGCCCATCGCCGTAGCCATGGATACAGATGCCGAACTTGAGTGCTGGACATTCGCCGAACGGCCACTGCGACTCTCACCTGTGACGCTTACCAACTACCAGAACTTTGTCGAATCCGACAACAATGGCTGGACCAAGTGGGACGTCGGTCGGCGTTACAATGATGAACCGAGAGCGATCCAAAAAGTGATCGAATCCTTCCAGGCGTCCAAAGACAAAACCCCTATGTTTGTCGTTTTCATCAGCGACGGTGGCGTTTCTGAAAACCGCAAGATCACGCAACTGATGGTGGATGCAGCGAAGCTGGGAATCTTCTGGCAATACGTTGGTTTAGCAGGCCGGAATTACGGCATTCTGGAAAAACTGGACACCATGCCCGGGAGAGTCGTGGACAACTGCGGATTCTTTGCCCTGGATGACCTTCACGACATGACGGAAGAGCAGTTGTACGACCGGCTGATGCAGGAATTCCCGATGTGGATCTTGGAGGCAAAGCGCGAAGGAATCATTCGCTAATCCTCTCCTGCACTGCCCTGCCTCACACCGCGGCGGCTCAAGCCGCCGCGGTTGTCTTCAGTTCAAGACCAACATATCCATCGGCGTCACCTCAACAAAACGCGCAGAGCGGTCCAGCTTTACCACTGCGCCACACGCGTTCAGGGTCGCTGCAGGATCGATCGCATCCAGACGATTAAAATCAATCGCATCCCACTGATCTCGGCCTACTAAGACCGAGAGCACGTAGTGATCATCCACCGCACCGGTTGCGGTGTTGTTACGCTGAATGTAGCCCGACACCAGGATCTTCTGGATCGCTGGCAGTAGAGCAAATACCTCTCCTACAACTCGAAACAGAGAGCCATAGCACAGCGCGACAAAGTCTCTGCGTACCTGGGCATCCGAACGATTTTTGAAGGTTAGTTTGCCGTTACCCCGGGCTTCAGCGCTGCGCTGCGGGATATCGCCCTCATCAGGTAAATCAACATCGAGCGCGACGCCGGTAACGTCTTGTGAGAACTCATAGGCCACTTGGGTTTCTTTTGGCCAGGCAATGCCGCTCAACACATAGTCCAGGGCACGTTCCATCTGAGCACTGAAGCCCTTTGCCGCCAGCCGGAATGCTTTCTCGATTTCGGTGCGTTCAAGTTCATGGGCGTCCCGCGTGGACTGCCAGTTCGCGAGGTCTTGTCGATACTGCTCTTCCGCCGACTCAGCCTCACGCTCAATCTTCGCGCTGCGAAGGAGCATTCGATCCATCAAGCCTGGCGTCTGCTGAGTGGGCCTCGTGGGTTCTTCAATGGCGAATGGAGCTGGGATTACCGGCATGGCACCCGGCCGAGGCGTAAGTAGGTGCACACCTAGGCAGGATTCGAGATCCTGATTGACCTTATCAGCAGCTTTCGCCAGCAAGTCCTGAATGGAATCGGCCATCTCCGATTTGACACGTTTGATGACAGCAGTCGGCAACTCGATGTCATCCATGTCCGTAATCAACAACGTGCCGTCGTCGTTTACTTTCACCTTTACCTGGCCCGAGTATTCGCTTCCGGCAGGGCCTGGTTGGGAACTACTCGATCTACTGGGCCGGTCGATCCTCTCGCGGTATGAAAGACCAGTACCGGGTAAACCCGCATTGAGATAAGTGCCGTTGCGGCCCATCGTCATACTCAGACCACGGGGCCCAATCGAAGTACTGACCCCCTTTCCGCTGATGTTAAGGCGTACGCCAGGCACAATCGTGATTCGCTTGCTGAAACGAAATCCCATGACTACTCCTTGATCCTTATTCCTGGATTCTTTGTTGCTTGAAATGCCGGCATCGGTTGGGGCCCCTACGACAGGCTCGACTTTCATTTACATCGGAGGTCGCGCCTGTGGCAATAGCGCAACCACCGATATGTCACTTATGCCCGTCCGGAAATGTAATCGTCGATCGAACTGAATTGCCGATTGCGGCACATCCAGCCTGAGAGGAATACGAACACGGTCGTGGCAAGAACTGCCCAGCCGCGCCGCCGCCGGGCCTCACTTTTGGTGCGGGCACCACCGCACAGCAGGAGAGCCATCATAAGGAAGTAGAAGGTCAGCAGAATGACCTTTGCAAAGAGGGATAGAAGGAAAAACCAGATGCTGTTGCTTCTGTACGTTTGGATAAGCACCTGCAAGGACATAAGACCACCGAGGACGCAGGCAGCAATGATGGAGTAGTTGCGTGGGACCTCGAGCCAGGCGCTCGCGACGAAATACGCACCAATCCCCAAGATCGGAGTCAAGGTTGTCCAAAACGCGTCGGTGTAGTCCTGATAGATCGTAATGGTCCCCCGGCGGTGCAGGTAAATGCAGACCAGCAGCAACATTGCCATCACGAACAGGCCAATCTTCAAGTTCAGGATCGCTTGATGATCATCCGCTGCACTTCGCGTCGCTGCCGGCTTCACCGCGGCGGGAACCATTGGAGAAGTAGCGGCCTTTGAAATCACATTCGTTTCAGATTGATCAACCCGGGTAGCGGCAACGGAGGTTGGCGCTTTAGATGGATGATCAACCTTGGTGCGTAATAGAACACTGAGCCGATCAGTCATCGAAGCGGTTAAGCAACTGGCGGTCTTGCAGTTGTCGCGCAGACGCAACCAGTCTCGTTGATCTTGACGGACCTGGGCCTTGTTCGGCGCTGCGTCTAATGCGCGGACATATTCGGAGTTCATCTGCTCATCCAGACGACTGAGTGCAGAATCTGTGCAAATCGATTTCTCAGCAAAGCTTGCAGCTTTGGTGCAATCAAAGCTGGTGGCGTTGGAGTGGGCTGATACCAGGGTGAGCAACATGGCGAAAAGGCCAGAGCCGATGTTGAAGCGCGACATATCAGATTTTTCCTTCTTTTTGTTTGCTCCCGCGTTTCGCCAGAGCCCTGCCTAACCGCGCTCGCATGCACGCGGCTAGGTGCCTGATGCCTGGCTCTTACTTACGACGTTGGGGCCTGAAGAAATGTCGTGCCGTCCCACTTGTAGTTTTCGGTGCTCTGAACACTCGGGCAGCAATCAGCATCATCCGGACCGACGGAGAGAACAGTCAGCCTGACGGTTTGGGGATCAACCACCTGGATGTCCTGGACACCATTGCCGACTACAGCTTTCCCACGGAACTCCCAGCCTGCCGAACCGCCAATGAACGCGGCAAGTGTTTGGAAGTAGCCATTACCGCCGCCTTGACCTTCGATCGTGTAAAGCACCACGGCATCCTTGATACCGTCGTTATTCAAGTCAGCAAAGATGATCTGACGACCGTCCTTGTATTCATCCCCACCATCCTGATCAATCTCACTCGAGATCATCCGATCTGCAGATGCAGCAAGGTCGGATGGCACTAATGCTTTTGCCTGAACTGCTGGCTCAACCGACTGGCTCGCTGGCTCCGCCGGCCGGGCAGTCGGGGTGACCTGAGTTTGACTCGGTGCTTGAGGTACCTTGCCCAACAAAATTGCCTCGGTCTCAGTCATTGGTTCGTCAGGCTTAGCAGATATTTTGCTCGCTTGAACACCAGCGCTGACTTTTTGAAGCACTGCAGCACGCAGTTCTTGCATGTCTGAAATGTCGAAGAGTTGGTTGCGGGTATTTCCGAACGGTTGGGCTTCACCCAGGAACCATCGCGCAAAAAAACCGGGACGTTTGTTTTCTTGTTGATCGACCAGGTGGTCAATTAGCTCGTTGGCGGTTTTTGAGAAGCGATCAAACCCGTCCTTGCCCACGACCTGCACGATCGTATCCTTTTCCCTGTCGATGTTACTGCGCGCGAGCTCGAGCATGACAATGTTCGTGTCGACCAGTTTGCTTTCGCACTCGTTCGTATAATTTCCAAGGCATGCCTGCCTATATTCTTGAACTGCATTGTTGGCCTTGAAGTCGTTGTAGGCTCCGCAGCCTGACATGGACACCAAAACACCTGCAGCTATAACCCCACGAAACATGCCCATCCAAATATCCTTTTGAAACCGAGAACCAGTGGACTGTCATGGCGATCGCCAGCAGTCGCTCCTAGTGAAGAAGTGGTAGATACCGCCCACAGGACCCACTCCGTGGTCTTTCTGTAGGCAAGAAAAAGCCCCCATTTCGCGGGGGCTTTCTCAAGCCTTGCGGCTTAGCCGATGTTCACGCCCATCGATTTAGCCAGCGGGGCTAGGCCGCCAGCAAAACCTTGGCCGATCGCCTTGAACTTGAACTCGTCGCCATTGCGGTACAGCTCGCCGAAGATCATCGCGGTTTCGGTCGAAGCGTCTTCGCTCAGGTCGTAGCGCGCCAGTTCTTTGCCGTCAGCCTTGTTCACTACACGGATGTAAGCGTTAGCAACCTGGCCGAAGCTCTGCTTGCGTGCTTCAGCGTCGTGAATGGTCACAGCGAATACCAGTTTCTTCACAGCGGCAGCCAGACCGGTCAACTTGACGTTGGCTTGCTCGTCATCACCAGCGCCTTCACCGGACTGGTTGTCGCCCAGGTGTTCAACCGAACCGTCTGCCGATTTTTTGTTGTTATAGAAGATAAAGCTGGCGTCGTCGAGGACTTGGCCGCTTTCACCCAGGATGAAGATCGACGCGTCGAGGTCGAATTTCGAACCGTCGGTAACTCGTGCGTCCCAACCCAGACCTACAGTGACTTCGGTCAGGCCTGGGGCCTCTTTAGACAAACTTACGTTCCCGCCTTTCTGCAAAGATACGGCCATTTTCGATTCCTTTAAGTGAGGTAAACAAGGCCTTGAAATCAAGACCAAGCAAACAAAAAATAATTAAATTAACGACTTAGGCGTTAAAAATTCATGCCGTAGTTATTGGCCAGAGCTTTCAGGCCGCCGGCATAACCCTGGCCAACAGCGCGGAATTTCCACTCGCCGCCGTTGCGGTACAACTCAGCAAACACCATCGCAGTTTCAGTCGACGCGTCTTCTGCCAGGTCGTAACGAACGACTTCCGCATTGGTCGTATCGTTAACGATGCGAATGAAGGAGCCGCCGACCTGACCGAAGCTTTGCTTGCGTACTTCTGCATCGTGGATGGTAACGATGAAGACCACTTTGTCCACGTCGGCCGGGATGCGGCTCAGGTCTACCTTGATTACTTCGTCGTCGCCGTCGCCCGCACCGGTGCGGTTGTCGCCAGTGTGCTCAACCGAACCGTCAACGCTTTTCAGCTGGTTGTAGAAAATGAAGTCGGCTTCGCCGCGTACTTTGCCATTTGCTGCCAGCAATAGCGCACTGGCGTCCAGGTCGAACTCAGCACCATCAGTAGCACGCGGGTCCCAGCCCAGGCCTACCAAGATTTTGGTCAGGCTCGGGTCGGTTTTGGTCAACGAAAGATTGCCACCTTTCTGTAGGGTCAACGCCATGGGTATTACTCCTTGTGGTATGGGCTGTTACTCAGCGGTTTCAGGTTGAGCTTCTTCCTTGCCTGGGAAGACAAGGCTTGCAACCACACCAATCGCCAGTACAACCATAACGATCAGCAGGCTGGTGTTTGCATCGATTGTGTAGCCATGGTGGAACATGTGGTCGGTTGCGTTCAGGCCGAGTTTAATGGCGATGAAGAACAGCAGCGCGACTACAGATTTTTCTAGGTGGACCAGGTAGCGTTTCAGCGCTTCGAGCACGAAGTACATGGTACGCAGACCCAGGATCGCAAACAGCATGGCAGAGTAGACGATCAGGGGCTCACGGCTAACCGCGATCACCGCCGGCACAGAGTCGAACGCGAACAACACGTCAGACACTTCGGCCACTACAAGGCAAAGGAACAACGGGGTCGCAAAAATCGTTCCTTTTGCTGCCAGTGTCATGCCTTTGTTCTCAGGCTTCTGGAGTTCCACCTCCAGCTGCTTACGGCTGACGAAGAAATTATGGCCATGGAGTTTCGGCCACACAGGGAACAACTTCTGGGCGAAGCGGTAAGCCATATGCTTGGAGTAGTCCTCTTCCTCTTCATCATCACCGCCGGCGCGCAGCATCATAACTGCGGTCCAAGCCACGATCACTGCGAAGACGATTTCGACCCACGGACCGAAAGCCAACAGGCCGGTACCAATGGCAACGAAGATGCCGCGGAACACAATGGCGCCGATAATGCCCCAATACAGGACTCGGTGACGCATGCCATCTGGCACTTTGAACCATGCGAAAATCGCCATGAACACGAACAGGTTGTCGACGCTCAGAACTTTTTCAAGGGCGTAGCCAGTTACAAACAGGCTGGCGACTTCAGGGCCGTGCTGTACGTATAAGAAGCCGGCGAACACTAACGAGATAGCGATCCAGAAGATCGACCAAATCGAAGCCTTAGCCAGGGAAATTGGCTTGTCACCGCGGTGAGTAACCATGTCGAGGAGAAGCGCGCCGAGCGCGATCCCGACGAATACCGCCATGGTCAGCGGAGGGAAACCGATTTGAGTGTCCAAAGTAACGCTCCTTAGAGTTCAAAATCAGCTGGGTTAAGGCCCAGCTCAAGGCAGACCAAACGGCAGGCCGCTTTTTCTTGGGCGTCAAAGTCGCCGTCCGACGCACCGATGGCACAGCCCACGCGCACCAGGAGTCGGGACGCGCCGGCATCGTTCTTGATCTTGCCGATGACCTTCAGTGCTTCGGCTTGGCCGAGTTGAAAGTCGAACTCGAACTTTTCACAGTGTGCGTTGAACGCCTTGATCACATCGCCCATGTCGAAAACTTTCAACTCAGGCGAGTTTTGGATGAAGCCGGTCATCTTCTGTTTTTCCTCAGAAGAGATACCGCCGGATGCAGCTGAGATGAGAGCGCAATTGGCGGTCATCGCATCTAGAAATTTCTGATTCTTGAACTTCGAAACTTCGGTAGTTAGTGCTTCACGCGCTGCTGCTGCGTTTTGCTTAAGCCATGCAAACATGTTGTGTTCCCCCAAGGGCGGGGTCGTATGACCCCGCCATGATTTCTATTTGGACCCTGCAGTCCACCTCATGCCCCAGCCATAAGCCTGGTCCATGAGTTTGTGGCCTCGGTGGAAGTCCACCCGCCGAGAGACCTTAACGGCACCGTTCACGTTTTCAAGCATCGCTATGGCACACATTGGTTCACGGCCACCCTCTTCATTGAGACGCACCTCAATGTCAGGCTGACCAGGAATGTAAATAGTCACCACTCCATCGGTTTCTTTCCAAGAAGGCGAGCCCTCATAGATGAAGGCGAACACTAAAATGCGGCGAATTTCACTCCATTGTTTGCCATTGATATGCAACCACTCGCCACCGGAAACAGAGCCAGTACGGTCATCGCCCATCAGCTGTATGTATGGTTCCCGATTGAGACTGCCGAAGGACTCCCCGAGGGCTTGAACAACGCCCTTCTCGCCGTCTTGCAGCTCGTACAGGCAACCAACGTCCAGGTCGACGGATTGACTTCGCTTGAAGAAGCCGCCCGAGCTGCCTTTGTTCCAGTTCAAGTTCACCTTGATTTCGCCGAAACCGGCTGCCGTCTTTTCAAGACTGATAGACGATCGTGTTTTATCGAGGGTGACCTTGCTCAGACTAATCGTAGATTTAGGTGCAGCGGCCGGAGCAGGCGGCGGCGTTTGTACCACTGGAGCAGGTGCAGGTGCAGGGGCCGGCGCTGGTGCGGCGACCTCTACACCAAAGTGCTTGGCCAACGGCTCAAGGCCGCCATTGAAGCCCTGGGCCACACAGCGGAATTTCCAGTCACCATTTCGGCGATAAAATTCGCCGAGGATGAGTGCTGTTTCCTTCATGCCACCGGTTGGGATTTGAGCTTCAATTCCACCCGTCACCACAACCGAAAGTTGTGACACGCGCTCAAAGCTCGCCTTGTTCTCGTAGATCGTGGCAGTGAGCGCCACTTTCTCAACTGCAGACTCAAGACGACTCGTATCGAGTGAAAATACTGCGCGCCCAGCCGAGGATTCGGTCAGCTGAACAGCGCCACCCAGAATTTGAGGCTGGCCATAGAAACACATGTCGCCATCGCCTCGGACTTTGGCCGAGGCGCCCAGTGCGAAGGCCGATACGTCAATGTCGGCCCCCGGGATAGGCGAGTAATTGATATCAACGCGAAGCTGGCCGCTGGCAACCGGCGCATTACCACCAGGTACGAGATTAGCCATTAGCGCAACGCCTGAACGGCCAGAGTGATCAGGTCGTCAGCAGTACGACCATTCGTGGTGGTGCCGA
Source organism: Pseudomonas sp. FH1 (assembly GCF_000510895.2). Taxonomy (NCBI): domain Bacteria; kingdom Pseudomonadati; phylum Pseudomonadota; class Gammaproteobacteria; order Pseudomonadales; family Pseudomonadaceae; genus Pseudomonas; species Pseudomonas sp. FH1. The sequence continues at coordinate 76,103 of NZ_AOHM01000004.1, read as the reverse complement.
TCGCCTTGAATTCCCAGTCGCCATTTTCGCGAGCCAGGCTCGCCATGACGATGCCGGTGTGCCCACCTTTTTCAGAAAGGTTGAAGCGTGCCAGCTCGGTGTTGTTGCTGCCATTCACGATACGGCAGTAGGCCTTTTCGACCTTCTCAAAAGACTGGCCCGTGAATGAATTAACGGTAAAAATCAAGTACTTAACGGAGGCGGGCAGGCGCTGCAGGTCGACATTAATGGTCTCGTCATCGCCTTCGCCATCGCCGGTACGATTGTCACCGGAGTGCTTGATCGAACCGTCCTGGGACTTCAGTTGGCGGAACCACACCAGGTCGATTTTTTGGTAATCGCTGTTCAGCAAAATGCAGGAAGCGTCGAGGTCGATCTCGGAACCACCACCAAACATCTTGCCGAGGAAACCGCCCGCCTTGACTGGGTCCCAACCCAGACCAAGGCTGATGCTGGTCAGCGAACTGCCGGCCGTTTTAGCTAGGGAGATGGATTGCTGTTTTTGCAGGGTAAGTGCCATGGTTACGCTCCTTGTTGGTCATCAGTGTTCGCGTGTCGATCAGGGTTGACCGCCACTTGCAGGTTAGCGTGCGCGACATTGCTCACACCCAAATTCCCGCTTCTATCTGCCCGCAGGCGAAGACGGCGCCATGCGGGGTGAAAGTGTCGCCAGTGTGCTTCTTGCGCCGCGGCCAACAACTCAAAATCACCGCGGGTGTCACCCCATGCTTTAAGCCGGTACTGGCCGAGCGGCCCATACACAGCCCCAAGTCTGAGTACTTTGTTCTCGCATCTGCAGTTGTTGCCAGTCATGCGCCCGGTCAACAGACCGTCTACCGCCTCAAGCTCGGTGCCGATCAACTTGATGCCAAGTCGATCCGCAAACGGCTGGAGCACCAACGCTGGGGACGCGGAGCAGAGAGTAACTACTGCACCTGCCTCTACTTCGGCGGCGACAGATTTTAAACCTGAAGGGCGCATGAGCTGTTCCCAAAACAACCCGCAGAATTTCACGGCCTGCTCCTGCACCCATTTCATTTCTACGCCTGTAAGAAACGTGCTGATCAGCTGTGCTTTCAACTCATCACGATTCAAACGCCGAGCCAGGAATCGAACGCTTGGCAGCGCAAGCCGCAAAATGCGTCGATTGAATTCCCGGGGTCCGAAGGCAAACTTCAGGAATGGGATGAAGCTATCGTGCCGGGTCAGCGTGCCGTCGAAGTCAAAAACCGACAGCACCTGACGCCTTTGCCCGCCAGCATCGTCAAATCCCATTGTCATCGCGCGGCCTCGGCCAAACGGATAGGCGCCTCAATAGGTCCTACATCCGGTTGCCGAACTCCGTGCCACTCTGCTCTTTCAAGGATGTTGACCGCCCATTTGTAATGGGTCGCAGGCTCGCACATGGCATCGTTGTGCTTGAACACTGCCGGAGCAACTTCACTGACAATCATCCTGGCGCAGTTGAGGTCTTCGAGGCTTACGCGCAACGCGTCCTGGATCGTGTTGATCTGAGATGGATGAATCGCCGTCTTCCCTACCAAGCCATGGGCGATGTCGAGTTCCAGCTCCTCCATCAGCAAATGCGGTGTCGCGAGTTGTTCGAACACCGGTGCCGTCAGTGCGAAACCTTGAGACCCCATGACGCCTGCCAACATTGGGATCACGTAGCCCATTGGGGTGCTGTAGAGCGTTGTTGCGGGATTGCGACGAAGTCCAAGACTTCCCATCAGGTCGTTCCCGCCGATACGTAGGGCGATAATTCGCTGATTCAGGTTCGCCTTCAGCGCCTGGCCCAACTCGACCATTCCACCTGGGTTGAACACGTCTGTAGTTTCCAGCGTCGGCATGAGGTACAGCGCCGGGTTTGTAACGGCCTGTTCCCAATCTCCAAGGTTGCGCAGGGTCAATTTCGGCACAACGAACCCATCGACGTGGGCCATTATTGGCCATTCATTCAGCACGGCAGCCATCACCGAGTCTCGGGGGCGAACAAACAGCAGCGGACCATCAGACGGACGCCCACCGCGCTCGTTGATCGCGGTCAACAGGCCATGCAGATTTTTCAACGCCGTGTCGACGTCAATTTCCGCGACCGCATCCTCCAAGCAAACAACCAGAGAACGCAGTTCAGGCAGTTTTGTGCGGAAAACCACTTCCAGCAGATCCGCACGTGTGGCCGGCATGTAGAGCGTTGCCCCCAGGGCATAAGGAGAAAGGACTTTCATCAGCTCACACTCCGAATGATGGTAACCGCCCGGTAAGGGCCCAATGCAGCACCGACCGCTTCCACAGCCACCCCAGCGCCCTCAGTCAGGTGCATGAGCAACTGAACATCGCTGTCGCTACGGCTGCGAACCAAGACGTGATCCGGTACGCGACGCAGTACCGCGCGGGTTGCTTCGGCAATACCTGGCTTTACTCGGTTGAGATTAGTAATGCCGAACTGAGAGGCCAGCGACTTGACTACGTGCGCAGCTGCACCCTGCAATTCAAAACGCTGGGTGTCGGTCCATGGCGAGGCTTGAGGAACCGCCCCCAGCGCCTTTCGCTTCTCGTCGATCTGCTCGATGAACTCGCGGGTTAAATCGTGCTCACGCAGATGGTCGTAAACCACACAACCATGCAGGCCTCCATTCGCGGGCCAGATGGAGCGCGAAACCAGACCAGACACCGTCGCACCAAGGATGCCGGAGGGGATAACCCAGTCTTCAGCCGACGCGGACAACCACGCCCGGCCGCAGGGATCTGCCAGCACAACAAGCCGAGGTTCCTCAGGAAAGCGTGAGTCGCCATTGAGGCTGCGCTGAATCTCACCAGAGATAGCGCCCTTCCCTGTCCAGCCATCGACGAAGACGATGTTCTCGGCACCATGTGCCTGAATGATGGCTTCGAGGGCGACCTTATCTATCCCCCGATCCCGAACGATGCTGATTCCGTAGTGGTGCGCATCTCGACCCATGTCGAGCAGGGCCCGACGCAACAACACGCCGAGCGGCAGGCCAGCACGAACGAAAGACACGAGCACAATTGACGGACCCGTGCATGCCTCGCTCAGCGCCAGCGCCAGGGACTGAACGTCCATGGCCATGCGGGTACCGTTTTGTTCAAGTGCGCGCTCGTATAGGGCTTTATGCACGTCAGTCGGCGCACTCTCCAGGCTGATCATTTCGGAGTAGTGCTTCTGCTTCGACTGAATCAGACGCTCCTTCTCCAAGACATCAGTGGTTTCCATCTGAACGGCCTGCAGCAGAAACTGAACATCATCTGCTGCATAGCTGCCGCTCCCTACGGTAACCAGACCCGCAACGGCCTTAGTCATGGATTTTCACCCCAACCAGCTTGGCCAATTGGCTACGCGCAGGGGTCGCCCACATATGACACTCCTGCATGAAACCGAGGTCAGTGATGCTGTCCCCAAAGCCCAGCACAGGACGCTCACCATTGGCCTCACGATCACGGCGCAACAATTCTTGAACGGCCACTTCCTTCGACAGGCCCAGCGGCAAGAACGCGAGGTTGTTGGAATTTCCGTGGATGTGCATCCCTTCCAGTAAACCGCGAGCCTGTACTTCCGCGAGTACCGTTTGTAGGACTTCATCGTTGGATTCGTTGTGCTTGGTCACCACGTAGTGGCGCAGGCCTTCTTCCTCGACAACCCATCCGCGCAAGGAAATGCCAAGCTCCTTACCAATGGCGAGGGTTGCTTCACTGAGGCCTGGCAAGCGAGCCTGATAGTCAGCAAGAACATCGCTCATGCGTGCTTGCCATTCCTCGTCAAGCTTTCCATCAGGACCAAGGATCACGCCGCCATGGGAGCAGACGGCACCGTGCATGAAAGGCAGTTGCACACGACTGAATGCTTCAACGCTGCGCGCTGTAACTGGGATCACGTCGGTTGTGGATAGGAGCCAATGGGCAAGGGAATGTTGGACAGTGCTCATGTAGCCATTGGGTTGACCCTCGATATCGAGAGTCGCAGTGACCCGCGGCAAACCTTCTGGCATTTTGCGAGCAGTCTGGAACAGGGTGTCGTCGAGATCGACCAGGGCGAGGGGGCGCTTATTGACCATCGACAATCACCTCCGCGTTCAGGGATTCAATCAGCGAGGCGGACACAGCCTGCACAGGTGTTTCCGAGCAAATCAGGACGCGATCAAATTGTCCGGGGCTCACGTTGTAGAGGAAGTTGGGGATACCGAGACCGTAGTTGTCCGCGAAAGACAATACGTGACCGATGGCATGGCCCAGAGCGATTGGCGAGCGACTGGTTGAACTGAAATGCACATCTGCGCCAGCACGCTCTAAGCGTTCAGCGAGCAGAAATGGACGCCAGACGAATTCACTGGTACCGACCACAAGTACGCGCTCACCTGCTTTGACGTTCAGGTCCAGAGCCAGGGTGTCTTCTACGACGCGAATACCATGACGCCCCCAGTCACTCTCCGCCGTCAACGGCCACTCACCAGGCTCGATGGTACCAACGGCCGGCATTTCCGGTAGCGGCGCCTCAGCGTCCTCGTGGAAGGTGTACGAACCCTGCAACAGCGATACCTGATGTGCTGAGTCCCCAATGGTTTTGCGAACAGCATCGCCGGACCAATCCGTCAGTACGCACGTCACCACGCGCTCGACCTGGGTCAGGCCGGCATCGACCAGCGCACGGTGAAGATTGATGAAAGTTTTGCCGGTGGAGGCTTCGTCGTCGACCAGCACCAGCGAACGGGCATTCAACATCATTTCCCGAACATCGGGAGCGACAGGCAGATGAATGAGATGAGCGCTGGCGTGGCTATGCTCTTCTTCAAAACGGGCGAACAATTCATTGCCCGTCGGGTGACGTGTGCTGACCATGTAGACGGTGTCAGGGCGGGTCGCGCTGAAGGCACGATGTACGCCGGCACCCAAGCCAACTGCTGTTTCCGCCATGCCGATAACGAGCACAGGCCCTGGCAGATCTTCAGGTATTTGCGCCGCGAGACTGTGAAAGCTCGCGTTCATGATCGAAGGACGCACAGGGATATGGCGGCCCAGTACTTTGGACACGAATAGAAACGCACGCTTGGGATTACGGCGCTCGGCGAAACCGAACAATGAGCCCGGGTCGATCTGTGAGGCATCGACGGTGACATCGAGACGCCCGCGCATCAGTTGTACGCTTAGCGCTTTTGTTACTGCGTTACTTTCCATGAAACAAATTCCTAGGTTAGCGTGAGGTCGATAACCTAACGTCTCGTCCGCAGCTTTCAAGTCAAAACAGGGGCTAAAAATTCTTGGCTTCGACGCGCCACATAGATGCTTGGGCCGAGCGAGCTAATTCAGCAGTTGTGAACGTCTTGCTGTTGGATGTTTGAGGTGCATCGACGCGGCACGCATCCAGAAAGGAGAGGAGCAACGACGCCTTAACCGCAAAATTCATATTTTGAGCATCAGGCATTGTCGACGTGACCAAACCGACTACGGCACCTGATGAATCAAACAAGGGAGATCCGCTAGAGCCTGGTTGAATGGCCGCGGTAAATTGCAAAAGGCTTGAATCGTTGTGGAGGCCAAACAACGCCGACACACCCCCCTGGGTAACGTGCACACCGCCGCCGGCAAAACCTGACAACGGGAAACCCAAAGCAACAACAGATTCGCCTAGGTCACAGCCAAAGCCCTTTTTGAAGGACACTGGTTTCAATGTGGGGGATTCCATGACTCTGAGGAGAGCGATGTCGTTACGCTGATCGATTACGACTGGCTCCGCACGATAACGACCCTCAAAGGAGGAAATAGATATCTCACTCATACCCTCGATTACGTGGGCACAGGTGAGCACATGGTTCTGCGAAACAGCGAAGCCGGTACCGGTTGCTCCCGTGCGCGATCGATCAGGATCACCTGTACGACTGCGCCCTTTGGGATGAGCGTCATTGATATCGATGCCAATCCGACGCCCAAGGGCTGCCAACCCATAAGCCGAACCCTCAGCTAGGGCACGAAACTTCCATTGCTGATTACGGATGTAGAACTCGCCGATGATGATCGCCGCTTCACCGTTATCGTGAAGGTCCAATCGGTATTCGATCTGTTCGTCCACAAGCAAATGCAACGAACGAAGCTCGCTTACCGGGCCGGCTGCGGAAAATGTGTACGCGATAAGAAGCACCCGATCGCTGCCGGGCGGGAGGGATGACAGGTTCAACTTACAACCAACCTTCGCTTGGTCGCCGCCCCACTCCATCCATGACTGTGTAGTCTGGAATAGTGCAGCCTCACCAGTGGGTTGGCGTTTGTCATTTACCGGCAGTATGGCAATCGCCGCGTACTCCCCGAAAGCCGAGGAGTTTCCGCATTCCAGAGTCCATTCACTCCGTGCACCTGATACCGCGGTGTTTACGCCTGGCGCGAGCACCATCATTCCTTGATTACTCCTTGAGTGCTAAAACCACCGCGCTGCAATGGTACCAAACTTCAGGTTTCTCGATGCCTCAGGATGTCATTTTGGCACTACAGCTGCAACGGTGACCCCTTTCACACGTACGTCTGGCCGCCAAACGGTAGCTGGCTCAGGGAGATTCAGGCGGCGAGTAGCAAATATGCCCGCCAAATTGACGCCAGCCTCCCGGGTATAACCAACGCCACCAGAGTAGCGCGGGTTGATTTCCAACAAGTGGGGTATACCCTGCGCATCATCCTTTGTCTGAACGTTCACAATGCCGTCACACTGGAAATGCTCGGCCGCTTTGAGTGCAAGCTCAACCGCTGCACCATCGTTTTCAAAAATCTGATGGACGCCGGTCTTCCTCCGGGCCACGAACGCGATCGCTCGGCCAGCCTCGCAGACCATATCGACCGAACACTCGCTCCCGGGCATGTAAGGCATCACAAGCATCGCTGGCGGCGTTGCTCTTTCGCTGTAAGCACGCATGTATGTAGCGAAATTCGCAACCCGTGCATCGGGATCAGCAAAGCAGCGAAAGGGATCAGCACCCTCTTTGAAACGCCAAAAGCCTTGGCCATAGATGCCGACTGCAGGTTTTACGCAGACCTCACCCGACGCCGAAAGAGTTTCGTAAGCAGCAAACATATCCTCAGCATTCGTAGCAGTGATCGCCGGCACGCAAGCCAAGCCAGCACGCTCTGCCTCAGCAGTAAACCTGCTCTTGTCATCAACGAGGTCGAAGGTTCGCATCGATGTCCCACCGGTTACCAGCACCAGGCCAGCTTCCTCGAATCGAGCCCGGGCCTGCTCAAATACACCCCCCAATCGACCTGCCAGGATTACTTTGATGCCATAGGTGCGTGCAGTCGAAATCACCCACGAGATCCGCTCTTCAGCACCACGAGGCTCGGTGAAACTAATATCTGCACCGGCCGTGATTTCAGGGCGATCGTCGCGATGCGAGGCGAAAATCTTCACCTCAGGTGGAAGCGCATCACGCGCACCTTGAATAATGTCGCGCTGGCTAGACTGCCCTTCGAGAAACCAAATCATGTTTTAACCTCACTTGTAGATGTGCACTGACAGTCAAACCCGATGACGGGGACTGACAGCATCCGATAAGTTCAACCGGAACATAACGAGTCCGGCCGTAGCGTCAAGGCAATGCAGCGCGTTGTTCCAGGAGAGCGTCATCACGAGACAAGCTCCCATCCACAATTTCGGTTTTCAGCTTTTAAACTGGACCGCTTGCATGCGGTTCCTGCGCTCGTAAAATAATTCGGGACGGTGGTGGTGAGGCAAAACTAGGCGAGGTCAGCCGGAGAAAAACAAACAGCATCGTCATTTTCGAGTCGAGTCCAGTTAAGAATGGGCACCGATCGCAACATTTTTCTAACAATTCTGCAGCGACATCAAGTAAATCGTCCACAGACATTCTATTTCAGCGTATGAAGCTGCAGGGCAACTGAAGCTCACCCCGTACCGTCCTCAAGTTTTGAACCAGTATCGACCCCGGGATAATCTATACCACCACCTGGAGTCCGGCGACTAAAGGGTCAACAACTACGCGATTGGGCAAAATTCCGCGTATCCACATTCCATGAAACGAGGACACCCGTGAAGGTCCATTTCCGCATAAGCCAAAACCCGCTCGCGCGCACCAGATGAGTGGCCGGGGATTAACAAACTCGAAGTAACTGCGTGCGGTAGTGTTGCGAAAAACTAAGCTCGTATGCAGGTCCAATCACGAAGTCTTTAAGAGACGCTGAAGAGCTATGACCAGCTTGATCTGGATGCATAAGGCCGAACCCGATCTCCAGATCGCTCCTCGACTCAGCATCGCCACTTCCAAACTCGTAGCTGACGGAGTCACTCGGCGCCCCCCGTACCAAGCTGAGCACAGCATGGGAATCTGGCAAGTCATCAGCTACCCGCTCAGAAAACTGCTGAAGCGTTGGTTCCGCCAGGACGTAAAGCCATGCTTCGTTGTCAGTCGTAGTTGAACGACGCAGGATCCGTCCTAGAACTTGTCGGTAGTATAATTCGGTCCTGATCCGACTCAGGTGACAGCACACCTGTAACCTAGGGATATCCGTCCCTTCACTGATCATCCCAACAGCGACTATCCAAGGACAACTGCTGTAGCGAAAGTCGTTGATTACCTGCTGAGCATTGGGAGTCTTGTTGGTTACGACTTGGCACATCTCACCTTGGTGCCGGAGCATAGCCGCGATCTGATGGGCATGTTCAATGTTCGTTGCTACCACTAGGCCGCCGGCGTCAGGCTTCACCTCGCGAATCGAATTAAGCTTGTTACACCCCAAGAGCAGTAGCTGCTTGAGAATATCCTCATGACATAAAAGATCTTCGTAGGACACAGGAGAGTCGGCCAAAAGCCTGGCTATGTTTGGGAAAATCGTGACCGTATTCTCGCTTGCAACGGCCTCAGAAAACCTAACCATTTGATTGTCAAGAATGACTATCCGAGGCGATCGACAAACTTGGTCCGCGATTGCCTCTGGCAATCCATATCGATAATCGCAGATAAGATTTGCCTCAGGCGTGGAATAGCGTGCCAAGGCGATTGCCTTTTGATCAGATCGCCAAGGAGTACCCGAAAGTGCAAGCGTGCATGCTGCGCGATCTTGAACTCTCTGAATGATCTGTTGGCCCCAAGCATTGCTTAACAGCGCATCGTGGCCTGCACAGTGATGTATCTCATCAAATACGGCGAATATACGATGGTCATCGAAGAGCCTCCAAAACGCCTCATCCCGATACTCCATACCTTGATAGGTACACACAGCACCCACAGCGCCGATTAACCCATCAAGCCGTCTCCCGAGCACTTCGGCAAACGTCCGACGGAAGCCATCTACCACTTGTCGAGATGGAGCGAAACAAAGGATCAAATCAATTTCATTGCGCTCGAGCAGCACCTTGGCTAGCTCTGCTGCCATTCGCGTTTTTCCCGAACCTGGTGTTGCTTGGCAGAAGAAGTGAGGGTTACCGCGATAGTGCTCAAGCGCGGTTTCTATACATTCCCTTTGCCACTCTCGAAGAGATTTTGTCATGCCGCGGCAATTGCCTTGAGCGAGTTTTCAAGCGCACGAAGATGCCCCAGCAACCGAGAGCTGCGGTCTCGAACCTCATGGTATTCGCCTTGAAGCCGGGCTCTTAAAACAGGGATCTCCTCAAAGAGCTGTTTGTAACGCTCCGTTTCCCCCATTGAGGACAGGAGGTCTAGGCGAGTCTCTTTTAGCATTTCTTGAAGACGGCCTTGGTCGTCCGATTCATTTTGTGCTGATCGTGTTGGCAGCTCGACCAACGGACCTTCAACGCTTTCAGAGTGAAAAGGGGATGAGTTGTCAGGTCTTTGAAATCGGGAAGCAACCAGCACAAGGTTTATATGGGCCGGCATTTCCAACAGATGGAAGAGCTGTCCACGCTTACTGAGTTTCGGCGACTTCACAACCCAGCCGGCACGAATCAGTCGACGGATTTGCTCATAAACGTAAATCCGAACTGCGCCCAGCTCATAGCCAGGGAAGTCTAGAGTCGCTGCATAGGCATCTCGAAGCTGGCGAGTCGTGAACCGCTGATGTATTTCTTGGCAAAGCAAGTCGTACAACTGCCTGTCGAATTCGAATGAATCATGTTTCATGCAGGCACCCAGAGTTCCGCGAACAAAAATACGGATTATAGTCCGTGGCTGATTCGTCCGCAAACGCCCGATAGTGCTGCCTCAAGCAGGTTGAGGCAGCTATGGGGAAATTGGCGAAGGCCTTGGGAACGAAGATACGGGAAGCAAGGAAGGCTAAGGGCTTGTCCCAAGACGTCCTAGCTCTCGTCTGCAAGGTTGATCGTAGCTATATGGGGCGCATCGAACGTGGAGAGGTAAACATAACGGTCGAGAAGCTTTATCAGATTGCTTTGAGCCTAGGGTGTGAACCAGGGTCACTTCTGCCGACAGCCAAAGATGCTAGCGATTGATAAGGTCAGGAATTGCCCCCTAGCAACCTCATTGAGGTAGAGACAAACCTTGACTTTAAGGATGCAACCTAACCTGAAAAGGCTTGATTTGGCGCTCCGCCAACTCTAACTCCCTTACGCGTTCCCATAGCTGTAGATTTTGTGTGAGGACCCGGTCGCGCTGCGCACGAACAGTTGCTAATTCAGTCGCCAAGGCATCAAGCTTATCTTCCAAACTGTCAATTTTTTTAGTGTTTGAATGACTGCCCCCCCGATTTGCCTCTGCACGAAAAGCCTCAATCCTGGCTAATATGGGCAAATGTGCGTTACGAGATTTCTTGAGGTAGCCACGATCAAATCCGGCTTCGAAACTTACAATGCTCGCGGTGATTTTCGAACGAGATAAGCCTACATGCTCCGCCACAACTGGCCTGCCTTCGAGAAGGCGCTGCAACGCCTCTTCACACTCAAGCAAACCACGACCAACTACTTTATTAGAACGCATAGCTACACATCCTTATCAATAAAGCGCGCCTTAAAGCTCAGGAGTCGTTCAAGATCCCCATTGGCTACTTGATATTCTCCCGAACCATAAGAATATAGCGTTAACTCTTCAGTCATAGCCTCAATGGCATGGCCAACTTTTTCAGGCTGTATTATTGCGCCTTCACATATCAAACATTCTGTGAAATCACCAAGCAAAAAATAATCACATCGACCAACCTTAGAACAACCACCTAAAAAAGTTGGCCGATAGCTAATCTCGCAATTCTTCACACGAATCAAAGTGTCTGCCCTAACATCCTCAATGCATACTTCACCATTCTTCAAACGAGCTTTCTGTTTCTCAATATAAGACCCCGTGCCTCCGAACAATGGTGCTTCCCTGAACAGCACATCGGACAGCAGTTGATTCGCAACAGCCATCGGCATCCCCATCTGAAACTCCAACGCAACATGCGAGTTGGGCAAGACAAAGCCATTACTTTTCGGATCGTAGTATCCAAAAATAGTCTTTAGATTTTGAAACCCATTACTGTAATAGCGAGCCATTTCGAGAGTCACTTGTTTGTATTGCGACTTCAAACTGGGCAACGAAATAAATCCACTATTGCTACCATAGAAAGCTAATGAACGGCGAAACTGGTGACCTGTCAGCGGCCAAGAACGACCTACCGCAAACTCTGGCTCACTGTAAAAGTCACGCTTCGTATCAGTTTGCGCCAACTCCTGTATGTCAGAAAGCTCAATCCTGACACCTTCTATTAGAGGAATTTTATTATAAAAATTCCCTAACTTCCCCACACCAACATCGGTATTGCGTTTTCGAAGGACTGCGGGATTTAGAAATAATGGACAGTCATTATCCACATCAATTTTATAGATACTTGCTAGTCCTCGACAAATTGCCTGCGCAATTTTTACAGCCTTGACAACTTCGCTCGGCGCGAACCACGATTCTGATTTTTTGTACCCTGTAAATTTTGTGGTCGTCGACAGAACTGAGACTGATCTCGCCAAGTCGCGAGTCACTCCATTATCATCAACGACCTCCTTTAAATAGATCTCATCAGACAAACAATCATACTGCATGCGCAGCACCTCTTGCTCTCTCATGCCTGTGTATAAGTGAATTACGTTTTTTACAATGTATTGCATTTTCAATAGCGCAGGGCTCAACCCTCTTTTATGAGAACAAGAAAAAACTCCAGAAAAAACCTCATTCAGACAATGAGCCTGAAGCACCTCAGTCATAATTGGTCTGTAATTAGCCTTTCCGCCAGGCAACAGACTTTTCTGAACATCATGAGCGAGCCCATAGAATTCATCGCAAAACTTAGATACAAAGCACTCCAGGCTTTCTACGCCTCGGTGAATCTGATCAAGCATATCTTGGAGAACGTTTATTAGCTCCAAATAGATCCTAGTTGGAATAACCGGATGTTGATTAGGCTCATGTCGACGCAATTCAATATCACGCAAACTAATAACGCGATAACCCAATCGATCATCACCAACAGAAATTAAATTGGCAAGCAAAGCTGATAGCATTTGCGGAAAATGTGGCTGCGCCCTCTCAGCAATAAACGCTGCCAAATAGACCGGGGTACTGAAAAGTTGTTGCAAGGACAACACACCAACTAAAGGCTTTTGGATTTGCTCATAACAAAACAACACCGCGCTCCGCAAAACCACCCAGCGCTGCTCTAATGTCTTTGCACTCAACCGCCCCAGACGACCACCTCCTGCGAAATATGCAAGACAATAGATAATGTATTTCACCTCATCGATCAACGCTTTGTTTTCGGGACCAATCGACTTTAAAATCTTATCAAATCTAAACTTCGTGACCCTCGTCGCTCCAAGTCGATATGGATTAAAGTCCCATATCCACTCTTTATATATTGCCGTTGGCGTACCATGTTTATTTCGACACAGAACAAACTCAGATGAGGGTTTAAAGTTTATATCCAGCATTGCAGCATCAGGAGCAACGGCACCCAAATTACCCATGGCGGCATATAAACCACTTACCGCAGAGGCACTCAAAATACAACCCCCATTGCTTCATAGCGTTGCAGGCGTCGCTCCCAAAATGGCGTTAGCACCCCAAGATTAAATACTTTATTCCTCATGGCAGATACTAACTGCGAAACAGACTCCGAGCGATTTGCAATTGCCTCTAAGATAAACTCGACCCGAATGGATAAGTCCTTATAGAGTACTTCTGCGTGACCACTATCCTGAGCAGTATTGCGTACAGCGTTAACCACATAATGGAGACTTAATAACTTGTGAATATCATCTTCGTCGGCGTGACAGAAATAATGAGTGCAATACAAACAACCGTACTGATTACGACAATTCGGCTGAATCACCGGTGCTTCGGTATCGCTGACGGGAACTGGAAACCTGAACGAGTCACAATGACCAACGGCAATTGAGTCAAGTTTATCTGACGCTGTAACACTTCGCTCACGTACCATTTGAGCAGCTTTACGCACTGAATCCCAGTAAGTACCAAACTCACTTTCCTGCTGTTCAACAGTGGCTTCTGAGTACGACGAAATATTTACCCCACTGGAATGATTTAACGCCCGCGCAACTGTTTCCAGGGAGTACTTAGCCGCGTGATGAGCGGAACTTTTATGCTTACGCGCCTTGTTATAGGTTATTTTTGGATATTTGCCATCTACAAAAACGCCCGAAATCGATGAGTAAAACCTAGTTGCCGCAGCCCCGGCATCAAGATCAGAAAATGATAGACAAACAGCGCCTTTAGAAATCTTTATCTTGAAAAACAATCTATCAACATATTCTCCATTGAGAATCCAATCACGCAACTTAAAATACTCTCGAAGCAGTGTTAACCCTTTTTTTCGCCCTAAGACATATCCGGTCATCTTTCCTCTAGCACGAAATTTTACAGCCGTTAATTCTTTCTTCAATACTGACTTATCAATCCCCAGAGCATCCTCATAACTAAACTGTTCCAGTTCAGTAGGTGATGCACCTGTCATCAACATAAAAAGAGAAATATATGCTTTTACAGCAAAGGCGGCCATTTGCAACCGGACATAATTACGAGATTCAGAATTAGCAAATTCTACGCTAGCCTGCGCATCTGCTATAGCACGCTCTGCTTCACAAAGCCTAATTGTCTGACCTCTTCCAGCATATTTGGACATGTATTCTTCGACTGTTGCAACACGTCTTTCTGCCACGTTATAACAATCATGCCCCTGTCGAAAAGGACTATTCATTCCACCATTAGAAGGAAACTTAACAACTTCATAATTTCTTATCCGGACTACGCATGGAAATGGCTCTTGCTCAAGAATAAAATTACTGTAATCACGCGCAATGGCAATACATACGTCCGTAAAAAAGTGTACATCGGATTCTCTAGGCGGCTTTATTGCTTTTCTTTGCCTAGCAATTGGCACGGCACTACGAACTACATAATCCACTACTGATGAAAACTGGAGTCCAATTATGAACTGTAAGGTCTTCTGACATTTAGCGGCATGCTGAGGAGCAAAATCCCCTTTTCTGATTGAATCATTAAGATAAGATGTGTAGTCAGCGTATGCTCTAGATGCACAACTTACATCAGTAAAAACCTCCACATAACCATTGGCATTTAACCAATTCACGACAATGTGCAACACTCTAAACTGGGTTACTATCGAATTATCGCGCAAACCTATTAGAGAATCGAGGAGCTTCACCACTAGCTCACGCCTACTTTCCACAAGAGATGACTCGACAACCGATATAGTACCGGCATTGTCAAACTCCCTCGATCTAGCTTCGCCTCGCGTTGCATATGCGATACTCCCAATATCGATAGGCGACTTATACCCCTTTGCATTGGCAAGCTTTAGACGCAAGCGCTCCGGAAACACATGCTCCTGACTGATTTCATCTACCGTGATGACTTTTGTTTCACGAAATGACCAATCAACATGACTATTCATCTTGAGCACTCAGTATAAAACTTGAATAACTACCTAAAAATAGACTAGCCTCAAACTTTTCCTGCGCGACAGTTTTCTGAGGAAGCATCTTGAATAGTTGAAGGTAATGCTCTGTCATCTCTCGTGTGGCGTGGTGCATTCGCTCCATTATAAAATCAATATCATCTCCTGGACGCATAAGCCCCACAACAATAAGGGCCTGCAATCTTTGATAGAGCTGAAACCCAAAAGTCGCACGCAACCAGTGATACGAAAAGTCCTGAGGGTACTTATCAGATGTCTTTTGCAATATTTTTCGCTTTATTGTGTCTGTGACTTGGCCAATGGGTCTAGATTTGACAATAGGGTAGCGCGGATCATCTTTTGCCATGTAATAACACCCTCCCTGATCAGATAAAAAGACGTACATATCCTCGTCTTTTATCTGTATATTTGGGTAATATAAAGACAGAGCGGTTCTAAACTTATCTCGCCGTTGCCTCATCATCGGACTATCTCCAAGCACCCGTAACTCCTCAGCAAGTTGCTTTGGCACGTGCAAACGTTGGCTACGGTCTTTCTTGGTATCCATCCCTGTGCCTGGACCGGCATGTAACAGATAGGTGCCATCTAACTGCAGCCTTTCTGAAATGAACCCTTTTAGATGCTTTAACCGCATCGTAAGCACGGTCTGCTTACGGGCGCCAGTCATCAAAGCCGTCAACAGTATAAGACGTTCTAGTGCTGACCACTCCTCACCTTCAATAACCTTCAAAAACTCAGCCAGCTCAACATTAGACAAAGGACGAAGATCTTCGTTGTCCTCTCGCACATACCCTATTGATACCAGCCTTCCTGGAACCGTTGATTTAGTTTGACTACGCTTTTCAGCCGTAATCACCCTAGCGGCCCCGTAAGCATTTTTAATTAAAAATTTTACCTCCTTGACTGTATCTACTCGCTGCAAGTCAATGTCATGCCAATTGGCACAAACAAATCTATAGAAATCAAATACCACGCCTGTGTATTGATTTACGACTGCCGAACTACGCCCACTATGATTTATCAAATGAGCAAAATACTTATATGTAGGTCTCAACACAGGGCGACGCCCCGAAAAGTCGAGCCAGTTAAGTCCTTCGCTTTCACAGTAGATCAAGTAGTCTAATAATTTGCTGGCTCGACGGCGCAGATCATCGGTAGGCCTATTGCTTAACGTTTTATTTTCAATCAAGGATAAAAGGTATGAATTGGCTTCATGCCAAGGCTCACCTTCCTTATGAAACAGAAACGGGAGATTGTAGATATCTCCCGAGGTAAACGAAGAGCCGATTTCCTCAACCTGGTAGAGCTGTTTGGTTTCAGCCCCTTCAAGTACCGATTTAATTGAGTCAACGGGCTGGATACCGACATGCAGGGTCGCGAAGGCGCTCTGCGCGTGAGGGATGAGAACGAGGCGACCTTCGTAACGCCGATTTGAGTAGGACATGACTCACCCTCAAAGGACTGAGTCAACCCTAGATGTTAAGCGCTAAAAATCAAGGCTTCTTGTCAATGTCTTTCTTGTTAAGCGATTCGACCCAAGGGTCTAACTTATGGAATAGCTTGGGGTACCGCCCCTTCAAATCCTTCTTCACCTCGGCATAAGTACTGCGCCAGAAGTTCGCCAGATCCTGCGTCACCTGCACCGGCCGCCGCGCCGGGGATAGCAAATGCAGCTTCACCACTTGGCGGCCGCCAGCAATGCGCGGGGTGTCGGCCAGCCCGAACAGTTCCTGCAAACGCACCGCCAGGATCGGCGGCTGTTCGCTGTAGTCCAGACGCACTGACGAACCCGACGGCACTTTCACATGTTGCGGCGCCAGTTCGTCCAAACGTTGGGGCAGCGGCCAGGGCAGTAGGTTGTGCAGGAAGCTTGAGATATCCAGGTTGGCGAAATGGCTCAAGCGCGAGACTTTGCCCAGGTAGGGCATCAGCCAGTGTTCGAGGCTGGCGAGCAACGCCTTGTCACTGATATCCGGCCATTCGCTGGTTTTACCGGCGTCGAGTTGGCGCAGCAACATGACGCGGGCCTGCCATTGGCGCAGTTCCGGCGTCCACGGCAGCAGTTCCAGGCCTTTGCGGCGGACCAGGTTGACCAGTGCCTGGCTGCGGGCGGACTCATCGAGGCCGGTCAGCGGTTCGCGGCTGAGCACCAGTTCACCGACTTTGCGTTGGCGTTCGGCGCGCAGGACGCCTTCGCGTTCGTCCCAATCGAGTTGGTCGACGTTACGCACTTGCTCGGCCAGCACCGTGTCGAACAGCGCCGGATCAAAATCCGCCGCCAGGTAGATGCGCTCTTCACGCTGGCCCTGGCGGCTGCCCAGGTCAGCGATGACCAGCCAGGCTTGTTTCATCAGGCTGTCGGCTTCGGCGAACAGCGCCGCGCGGCCGTTGGCCAGGCGATATTCAGCACCGCCGGGGCGACGCTGCTGGGCGACGCGGTCCGGGTAGGCCAGCGCCAGCAAGGCACCGAGCCAGCGCGGGTGGTCGGGGTCGGCAACGGCTTGAGTGGCCTGGCCTCTTAAGTAACCACGATATTGTCGCGCCAGTTGCTTGGCCCGCTGCACGCCGCCTTGGGTGCCGCGTGCGCGTTCTTCGCCGGACAACAGCGCCAAGCGACTGTGCAAATCCGCACCACCACCGCGCAAGATATCGCGCTCTCCCAGCAAGGCGGCCACGTCACAGGCCGTCGCGGCCAACCCAAGATCCTGCCCGCGCAGCAGCAGGTGGGCGATACGCGGATGGGCCGGCAGCTCGGCCATTTTCTGCCCATGGGCGGTCAGTTTGTCTTCATTCAACGCACCGAGGCGCACCAGCAAGTCCTGGGCCTGGGCATACGCGGCGGTTGGCGGCACATCCAGCCACACCAGTTGATTGGGCGTGACGCCCCAGCGCGCCAGTTGCAAGGCCAGGCCGGCCAGGTCGGCGGCGAGGATTTCCGCACTGCCATAAGCAGCCAGGCCTTCGTGCTGGTCTTCGGACCACAGGCGATAACACACGCCCGGCTCCAGGCGCCCCGCCCGACCGGCGCGCTGGGTGGCGCTGGCGCGGGAGATGCGTTGAGTGTCGAGGCGGGTCATGCCGCTGCCGGGGTCGAAACGCGGCACCCGCGCCAACCCGGCGTCGATCACCACGCGCACGCCGTTGATCGTCAGGCTGGTCTCGGCAATGTTGGTCGCCAGCACCACTTTGCGTTTGCCGGCCGGGGCCGGGTCGATGGCGGCGCGTTGGGCGTTGAGGTCCAGTTCGCCATGCAGCGGGCACAGCAGCACATCGGTGCGTTCGCCGAGGGCGTCGGCCAGTTGCTGGTTGACCCGACGAATCTCCGCCTGCCCCGGCAGGAACACCAGCACGCTGCCGGTTTCGTCATGCAGGGCTTCGAGAATGGTCTGCACCACACGCGGTTCGATGAATTCACCGGGTTGATAGGGGCGCCCCCAGCGCATCTGCACCGGGAACATGCGGCCTTCGCTGCGCAGGATCGGCGCGTCATCGAGCAGACTGGCCAGGCGCTCGCCTTCAAGGGTGGCGGACATCAGCAGGATTTTCAGCGGTTGATCGTCGCGAAAGAGTTCGCGGCCGTTGAGGCTCAGGGCCAGCGCCAGGTCGGCGTCGAGACTGCGTTCGTGGAACTCGTCGAAGATCAGCAAACCCACGCCATCCAGCGCCGGGTCATCCTGCAGGCGGCGCGTGAGGATGCCTTCGGTGACCACTTCGATGCGTGTATTGGGGCCGACTTTGCTGTCCAGACGGATACGATAGCCGACAGTTTCACCGACCTTTTCGCCCAACTCACTGGCCAGGCGTTCGGCCGCCGCACGGGCTGCGAGACGGCGGGGTTCGAGCATCAGGATGGTCTGCCCGGCCAACCAGGGCTCGTTCAACAACGCCAAGGGCACGCGGGTGGTTTTACCGGCGCCGGGGGGCGCTTCGAGCACGGCTTCATGGCGATTCGCCAAGGCGTCACGCAGTGCAGGTAAAACTTCATCAATCGGCAACGAATTCATACTGGCTCCAAAGCAGAGCGGCGAGTATAACGGCGAACTGCCGAGTGCCGACGATGGTCTCAAGGCCATTGCTATATAGTCCCGTATCAACCGTGTTCAGGAGAGTCTCCATGCGTATCGCTTCCCGTGTCATTGGCGGTGTCCTCGCCGTCACCCTGCTGAGCCAATTGACGGCCTGCGGTTCGATCTTCTATCCGGACCGCCGTGGCCAGATCGACGGCAAGATCGACCCGACCATTGCCGTGCTCGACGCCGTGGGCCTGCTGTTCTATGTGATCCCCGGCCTGATCGCGTTCGGCGTGGACTTCGCCACCGGTGCCATCTACTTCGAACCGGGCAAGACCGCCCAGGTCGACCCGCAAAAACTTCACGAAGCCATCGGCGCCGACGGCAAGGTCGACAACGCCAAGCTGCAAAGCATCATCCAGAAAGAAACCGGCCGCAGCCTGCCGCTCGACGACCCGCGCATGATCCAGTTCAAGGGCAGCGTGCAACAGCTCGCCAGCCTGGGCCTGCAACCCGCCGCTTAAGGATTCGAGCCGCCTATGACCAGCAGTCCCGAACACGCCAGGCTCCTGCGCCTGGCCACCCGCGCCTCGGTGGGCGTGGCTTGTGCGCTGATCATCACCAAGGCCATCGCCTGGTGGCTCAGCGGCTCGGTGAGCATGCTCGCCGGGTTGACCGACTCGCTGCTGGACGGCGTGACCTCGCTGCTGAACCTGCTGGCAGTGCACTACGCCCTGCGCCCGGCCGATGACGATCACCGTTATGGGCACGGCAAGGCGGAGTCGCTGTCGGGCATGGCCCAGGCGCTGTTTATCGGTGGCAGTGCGGTGTTGATCGCGTTCCAGGCCTATCAGCGTCTGCAACACCCGGAACCGGTGGGCGCGCCGTGGTTGAGCATTGGTGTGATCGTGTTTTCCCTGGTGCTGACCGTGGCGTTGCTGATGCTGCAACACCGGGTGATCCGCGAAACCGGCTCCAACGCCGTGCGCGCGGACTCATTGCACTACCGCTCTGACCTGATGCTCAACGGCAGCATTTTGGTGGCGCTGGTGTTGGCGGGGTTTGGCTACCATCAGGTCGACGCCTGGTTCGGCCTGGGCATTGCCGCCTACATTTTGTGGAGCGCCATCCAGATCGCCCGTGAAAGCTTTGCGGTATTGATGGATGAAGAACTACCACCGGACGTCAGCCAGCACATGCTGGAACTGGCCCGTGGCGTACCGGGCGTCTTGGGCGCGCATGATTTGCGCACGCGGATTTCCGGCAGTCACTGGTTTGTGCAATTGCACCTGGAGTTGCCGGGGGAATTGACGCTGTCAGTGGCCCACGGCATCAGCGACCAGGCCGCCGATGCGATTCACAAGGCATACCCGCGCGCCGAAGTGCTGGTGCACGCCGACCCGCGGGAAGTGGTCACCGGCAATAAAACCTAGTACTGCACCTGATAACCACGACTGCTCAGGCAGTTGCCCTGGGCCTGGCGGTAGGTTTGCACCACCGCCGGATCGGGGGCGTAGGTGACTTGCTGCGGGTCGAAGCCACTTTGCTGCACGGCCCAGCGATAACAGTCATACCCGTCCTGCTGCACCTGGGCCGGTGACTGGCCGTTGGCGGGGTACGCCACCACGTCATAGCCATTGCCTTGCGGCGCGGGCTGCGGTGCCGGAACGGCGGCCGGCGGTTGCACCACCACGTACTGCTGGGAGCTGCTTTCGTAGGTGTAGTAGGAACCCGCCGCGAGGAAGAACAGCGCGCTGCCGATCCACACTTCACGCGCGTAGTCCGGCAAGTAATGCACACGGATGCCATAGGGCGGCGTCACCACCACATAGCGCGGGCCTTGCGGGCGATACCAATAGCCGCCGGAGTAGAAGTAATCCTGCCCACGGTAAGGCACGCGGTAATTGCGGTCGGGGAAGCGGTCGATCACGTAGCCTGGGCGATGTTGCGGGCCAGGGCCCCAGCCGTTGCCATGGCCGTCGGGGCGACCGGGCCAGCGGTTGTCGCCGGGATGACCATTGCCATTGTTGTACCCACCGCCATTGTTACCGGGACGTGAGCCTGGGCCGCCGGCTTCCCAGTGCTGGTTGCCGTCATTGCGTCGAGGGATGTCGCGGTAATAGCCCTGGCGTGGTTCCTGGGTCTGGCGCACGGTGTCCGGACGGCTTTGGATCGGCAAGTTATTTGAAGGCTGGGGTTGTGGCTGCTGCACTGGCCGCCCCTGCTCATTGCCTTGCGGACGCCCTTGCCATTGGCCACCACCGTTCTGGCCTGCGCGATCAAAATGCTGATTCTGCGGGCGTGGCTGGTTGTTTTCCGGCCGTGGCTGATTGTTCTGCGGACGCGGCTGTTCATTACCGCCCCCTGGCCGTCCGCCCTCCGGCCCTCTTTCATGCTGACCACCGCCCTCACCGCGCGGCCCGTTGTCCCGTTCGTCGGCCACTGCCTGGGCGCCAACGGTGACCACCAGCAAACCTACACCTGCCAAACGCCAGATGCGCTTCATGCTATTCCTCACTGCGGATTAGGGCCTGTCCATGAGACTGGAAAAGCCAGGCCCGGTTCTCGGACAGGTTATCAGCAGGCAAAAGAAAAGGGGTGACCCGTCGGCCACCCCTTGAGAACTTCGTCCTGGCTCAACGCTTTTGACGTTGGCTCACCTCACGCCGTCTTGTGGACAGTGTGCAGCCTGGAGGCCGGCTCAACCCTGCTGGGGTGGCGGCCGCAGCGGGCCTGATTGGGCGGGCTGCTTTGGACTGTTGTCCAGGCGGTGATTCTGTTGATAAAGATACCCGCCAGCGCCCGGCAGATGATTGCGAAGATTGCGTCAATAAACAGTGCTTGCGCAATTTTTAACCCTTCATGGATAATTAACCGCAATAGTTACGACAAAGGCCAACCCAATGAGCAAGCTTGACCGATACGACCTGAGTATTTTGGCGGAATTGCAACGTGATGCGCGGATCTCCAACCAGGAGCTGGCCGAACGCATCGGCTTGTCGCCGTCGCCGTGCTCGCGCCGGGTCAAGCAGTTGGAGGACGACGGTTACATCGCCCGCCAGGTCGCCTTGCTCGACCGCAAGATGCTCGGCCTGAGCCTGACCGCCTATGTATTGATCGGCATGGACCGCCACACGCCCGAACGTTTCGAGAATTTCGAAGCGGCGATCCGCACCCTGCCCCAGGTGCTGGAATGCAGTTTGGTGACAGGGATGGATGCGGACTATCAGCTGAAAGTAGTGGTGCCGGACATGGACCACTACCAGAAACTGCTGCTGGGACACCTGACCCGCATTGAAGGCGTGACCAGCGTGCGCTCCAGCTTTGTGCTGAACCAGGTGCTCAACAGCACCGAATTGCCGCTGACGCACCTGCGTACTTGAGGTGCGACTGACCGACGCAGGTCAATTCCCGCCCTGTGACGCTGCCTTATACTCGCCGCTTACTCCGTCGGAAAAGACCCCGTGAATAACATCGACCCCGCCCTCTTTGAAGAATGGATGATGACCGGCCTGGTCACCATCCTGATCATTTTCATGGGCTTTATCGTCTGGGACCTGGCGAAGAAGTCCAAGGCCGGGCGTTTTGGCTCGTTTATCCTGTTCTTCGTGTTGGGCTTGGGCGTGGCCGCGTTCATCATCAAGAGCGTGGTGATCGGCCTGATCGAGTCCGGCGCCTTATAAACGCGCCGGTACTTCCTTCCACTGGCCTTGATCCAGGCCGTCGATCGTCCACTCGCCAATGCGCACCCGCACCAGGCGCAAGGTAGGCAACCCCACGGCAGCGGTCATGCGCCGTACCTGGCGGTTACGCCCCTCGCGAATCACCAATTCAAGCCAGTATGTCGGTATATTTTTGCGAAAGCGCACCGGCGGGTTGCGTGGCCATAACTCGGGCTCATCCAACTGCCGTGCTTCGGCCGGTAAGGTTTTGCCATCATTCAACTCGACGCCATCGCGCAGGCGTTGCAGTTGCTCTTCGGTCGGTTCGCCTTCCACCTGCACCCAATAGGTTTTCGCCAGCTTGTGCTTGGGGTCGGCAATCCGTGCCTGCAACTGGCCATCGTTGGTCAGCAGCAACAAGCCTTCGCTGTCGCGGTCCAGGCGGCCCGCCGGGTAGATGCCGGGAATGTCGATGAAATCTTTGAGCGTCGCGCGTCCGCCTTCGTCGCTGAACTGGGTCAGCACGTCAAAGGGTTTATTGAACAGGATCAGTTTCGGCTCGGCCGGTGGCGCCTTGGCGACACGCCGCGCTGCGGAATACGGAGGTTTCACGCCAGGGCGGCGCGAATCGGGACGGGTGGGACGGGACATGGCTTCGGTACATCTAACAGTCAGGACCGACAATGCTAGTGGCCTGACCGTTAAATGACCATCCCAACCGCTTAGCGGAACGGCGGCTCGTCGAAGCTGCGCAGTTTGCGCGAGTGCAGCGAATTGAGTTCGGTGCGCAACAAATCCACCGCTTCGATGCCGATCTTCAAGTGCTGGCTCACTGCGCGCTCATAGAACGCGTTGGCCGAACCCGGCAGCTTGATCTCGCTGTGCAGCGGTTTGTCCGACACGCATAGCAAAGTACCGTACGGCACCCGCAAGCGATAACCCTGGGCGGCGATGGTGCCGCTTTCCATGTCCACGGCCACGGCGCGGGACAGGTTGATCAGCGGCCGTTCCTGGGCCCAACGCAGTTCCCAGTTGCGGTCGTCGTAGGTCAGCACGGTGCCGGTGCGCAGGCGTTTTTTCAGTTCTTCGCCTTTTTCGCCGGTAACGTTGGCTGCTGCTTGCTGCAACGCCATCTGCACTTCGGCCAGGGCCGGGATCGGGATGTTCGGCGGCACCACGCGGTCGAGAATCCCGTCGCGGCGCATGTAGGCGTGAGCCAGTACATAGTCGCCGATGGTCTGGGATTGGCGCAGGCCGCCGCAGTGACCGATCATCAGCCAGCAATGCGGACGCAGCACGGCCAGGTGGTCGGTGATGTTCTTCGCATTGGACGGACCGACGCCAATGTTGACCAACGTCACGCCGTGGCCGTCAGTGGCTTGCAAGTGATAAGCCGGCATCTGGTAGCGATGCCACACCACCCCGGCAGCAATGGCGGAGGCCTCGCCGTGGTCCATGCTCTTGTCGATCACCACGTTGCCCGGCAGCACCATGCGGATAAAACGCGGGTCGCTGCGCAATTGCTCCAGACCATGCAGGATGAACTGGTCGACATAACGGTGGTAGTTGGTCAGCAGGATCCACGGCTGCACATGGCGCCAATCGCTGCCGGTGTAGTGCACCAGGCGGCGCAGGGAAAAGTCCACGCGCGCCGCATCGAACAGCGCCAGGGGCAGTGGGTCAGTGTTTTCCCAGTCGTACAGGCCATCGGCAATGCCATCGGTGGCGGCAGACAGATCGGTACTCGGGAACACACGGGCCAGGGTCGCTGCGGTCACGCCGGAGCCGGCCAGTTCATCGCCCTGCTCCACCACGTACGGGTACGGGATGTTCTGTTGGCTGACGCCGACTTCCACCGTCACGGTGAAGTCGTGCATCAGCGGCACCAGTTGCTCCAGCAGGTATTTACGGAACGCCGCAGGATGGGTGACGGTGACGCTGTAGGTTCCCGGCAACTGAACCTTGGCATATGCGCGAGTGGTCTGTGGGACTTCGCCGTGGCAGTGGTAGGTCAGGCGCAGTTCCGGGTAGCGAAACAGCGCACGTTGCTCGGCGTCGGGTTCGACGCGGTCCTTGAGGTATTGCTTGAGGGCTTGATTGAGCGCGCCCGTGGCGCGCTCATGCAGGGCCGCCAGCCGATCCACGGCTTCTTCGGCGGTTTGAACGACAACAAAAGCTTCGGTCACGGTAAGCATCCTGTGTTCTGACGTGCAGGCCTTTATCTTGCCTGTATCCCCGTCAGACGCAAACTTTGAATGCAATCAACAAGGTGTGGACCTGGCGACAATCGCCGCTACATCCACACCTCGCGGCAACGTGCCATACACCCGACCGGACGATTCGCCCAAGCGACTGGCGATAAACCCATCGCTGACTGCCGCATTGCCGGCTTCCAGCAACAGCTTGGCCTGCAACGCCACCGCGATGACTTCGGTGAGCTGCCGCGCGCGGTATTGGATGTCCTGGGTGTCCATAAAGGCTGACTTCAATTGCTCGATATGCCGCGCCAGTAGCTTGTCGCCATGCCCATCCCCCAGCTCGACAAACAGCGCTTCCAGCACGCCCGGCTCTTTTGACAACGCGCGCAGCACGTCCAGGCATTGCACGTTGCCGGAACCTTCCCACGTCGAATTCACCGGCGCCTCACGGTACAGGCGCGGCAAGATGCTGTCCTCGACGTACCCGGCACCGCCCATGCACTCGGCGGCTTCGTTGATCATGGCCGGGGCGCGTTTGCAGATCCAATACTTGCCCACGGCTGTCACCAGCCTGGCGAACTTGGCTTCCTGCTCATCGCCCAAATGATCCAATGCGCGGCCCATGCGCATGCTCAGGGCCAGCGCGGATTCGCTTTCCAGCGCCAGGTCCGCCAGCACGTTTTGCATCAAGGGTTGTTCACTGAGTACCCGGCCCCCCACCGAACGGTGGGCACAATGATGGCTGGCCTGGGTCAGCGCCTGGCGCATCAATGCACTGGAACCGACCATGCAATCGAAGCGGGTCATGGCAACCATCTCGATGATGGTCGGCACGCCACGCCCTTCTTCACCGATCATCCAAGCCAGGGCGCCACGGAACTCCACTTCGCTGGAGGCATTTGAGCAGTTGCCGAGTTTGTTTTTCAGGCGCTGGATGTAGAACTCGTTGCGCGTGTCATCCGGGCGGTGCCGGGGCAGCAGGAAGCAGGTCAGCCCCTTGTCGGTTTGCGCCAGGGTCAGGAAGGCATCGCACATCGGCGCCGAGCAGAACCACTTGTGGCCCACCAGTTCATACGCCTGGCCCGGACCGCCGACGCCCACCGGGTAGGCGCGAGTGGTGTTGGCGCGCACGTCGGTACCGCCCTGTTTCTCGGTCATGGCCATGCCGATGGTGGCGCCCGCCTTGTGGGCGATGCCGACATTGCGCGGGTCGTATTGGGTATTGAGGATTTTCGGCAGCCAGGTCTTGGCCAGGTCCGGTTGCAAGCGCAGGGCCGGGACACAGGCGAAGGTCATGGTCAGCGGGCAACCGGTGCCGGCTTCAGCCTGGCTGTGCAGGTAGGTCATGGCGGCGCGGGCCACATGGGCGCCGGACTGCGGATGCGCCCAAGGCAGCGACGGCAAGCCATGTTCGACGGCGGTGCGCATCAGTTCGTGGTAAGCCGGGTGAAACTCCACCAGGTCGATGCGATGACCATAACGGTCATGGCTGCTGAACACCGGTTTGTTCTGGTTCGCCAGGAACCCCGCTTCCATCAGCGGCCCACCCGCCAGCGCACCGTAGGCATCGATACGCGCCTCTGCCCAACCCGCGCCAAAGCGGCGCGACCAGTCTTGCAGGGGTAAATCGATACGGTACAGGTTGGTGCCGTCCAGGGACGGTGGCTGGTTGGTGACGTCGTGGGTTTCGGCAAACTGATGCAGGTTCATGACGGGCCTCCTGGAAAAAGGCCCCGTTCAGTTGAGGCCTTAAATTCAGTTAAGCACCGACATACCGCTTAAAAAAGTGGCATACCCGCCGAATGTCCGGCGCTTTCGCCCTCTACCGGACACAACAACCGACGCGCCAACACCGCCTGCAAAGCCTCGAAACGCACAGGCTTGGCCAGGCGCTCAGAGAGGCCGATACCATGACAGTGCTCGCGCTCTGAAACATTCAGCGACGCACTCAAAGCAATCACCGGCAGCTCACCGCAGCCAGGCAGAGCACGGATCTGACAGCACAACGAGAAACCACCTTCAGGAATATCCAACAGTACCGCGTCGAAATCTCCTGCTTGCAAGGCGGCCAACGCGTTCGGGCCGGTGTCCACGGTTTTCACCCGGTATCCGAGCTTGAGCAGCATGCCGCGCACCACCAGTTGGCCGACGCTGTTGTCGTCCACCAACAATACCGAACACTCCTGAGGTGCACGCTGCTTGTCCGGCGCAGGCTTGGATTCAGGTGCTAACGGGCTGACCTCCACTTCCAGCTGGAAACGACTGCCTTTACGCGGCTCGGAATGATGGGTCAGACGCCCGCCCAGCAGCTCGATCAGTTGCCGGCAGATTGCCAGGCCAATACCAAGGCCGCCGTACTCGCGCGTCATGGAACCATCCAGTTGGAAGAACCGCTGATACAGGGTCGCCTCGTCAAGGAAGGCAAAGCCGATGCCGGTATCGGTCACGATAAAGCTCAAGCGCAAGCCACCGTCACTCTGGGGCACGCCGACCACGCGCAGGCGCACCGAGCCTTCATGGGTGAACTTGAAGGCGTTGTCCAGCAGGCAATCCAGGCACTGCAGCAGTTTGTCGACGTCGCCCAGTACGCGGTCCGGCAACTCGTCCGCCACATCAATGGAGAACGCCAGGCCTTTGCTCTGGGCGCTGGCGGTGAACTGCTGGCGCAAAGTGTCGAGCGTGCCGCGCAGGCTGAATACCTGGGACTGCGCGCTCAAGCGGCCGGCCTGCAATTCGGTGAGGGTGAGGATGCCGTTGACCATGCGCATCATGTCCCGCGCCGAACCGGCGGCGGTTTGATGGTATTGCGCCAGGTCCGCGTCCAGAGGCACGGTCTGCATCAGCTCGAGGGAGCCGATCACGCCGTTCATGGGCGTGCGCAGTTCATGGGTCAGGGTGGCAAGGAACTCATCCTTGAGACGGTTGCTGCGCGCCAATTGCTGGTTGAGCACTTCAAGCTTCTGACTGGCATCGAACAGGATCTGCGCCTGTTGCTCGCGCATGGAATTGATGCGGTCGGCCAGGGCCAGGGACAGCAGCGCCACTTCAATCGCCGAGCCGATCTGGCTGGCGTACATGGTCAGGAATACGTTAGGCAGATAACCCAGCACCATCAGCGTATTCACTACCCCACCCAGCAAGAACGCCGACCAGGCGATGATGAAATAGCGCGCCACGCGCTGGCCGCAGTACCAGGCCTTGATGGCGGCGACAAAAATAGTCACGGTAAACACCAGCGCCAAACCGGTGGCCAGGCGCAGCGCCAGGGCGTAGCTGGTCATCAACGACAGCAGCATCACCACACCGCCGCAGGCCACCAGCGCCAGCAGCAGCCGGTTGATCCAGCGACTGTGCTGGGCCGTGTGCAAAAAGCTGCGCGCAAACAGGCTGCCGAACAACGCCGCCGAGCCGATCAGGAATGGCGTCGCGGCATTCGCCCACCAGGGATTGTTCGGCCAGAAATACTCCACCGCCGCACCGTTGACCGACAGCTGATACATGCCAAACGAGGCGATATAGAAGATGTAATAGAGGTAGCTGGTGTCGCGCACGCTGAGGTAGATGAACAGGTTGTAGACCAGCATCCCCAGCAACACGCCATAGATCAGGCCCAGTACATACAGGCGCAGCGGCTGTTGCTCCAGGTAAGCGGTGCTGGACCAGAGCGTCAGAGGCGCCTGGATCGAGCCTTCGCTTTGCAGGCGCAGGTACAGGGTTTTTGCCTCGCCCGGCGTGAAGTCGACCTTGAACAGGTAGTTGTTCTGGCGGATCTCACGGGCGGAAAACGGCAGCGCATCCCCGGTGCGCCCGGCCAGGCGGTAGGTGCCGGTGTTATCGGGCAGGTAGAGGTCAAGATGGTCGAGCGGTGGGTACGCCAGCTCCAGCAACCAGGTGCGCTGCGCTTCGGGATTCGTGGGCAGGTACTGCAGGTTGACCTTGAGCCAGAACACCGAGCGCGAGTAGCCGGCATTCAGGGTGTCTTTATCGTGGGGTTTGAACTGCGCAGTGGCGGACGGCGCACTGACATCCGCGATGGTGAGGGCATCGGTCGGGTCTTCGAGCACTTGCATGGCTCGGCCCAACGGCAGGCTTCGCGTGTCCTGGTTGAACTCGATGGCGTTGGCGAGCAGCGGCAGCCCGCACAACAATAAAATCAGCAAATAGCGCATAGAGCCCCAGCGTGGCCTGTCCGGTTATGTCAAAAAGCCCCCCATTCCTTTTGAGAAGACGTACACCGGCAATACAGTTAGTCGTTTGGATCCACTCTAGCATAGCTGCTAAAGGCCACTAGGCACCATTGAAATAATTTTTTGAAAGGCTCTAGAACGCGGCTTTCAGCGATTTTTATCGACCGTAAAACCGCCAAAAAAGCGTCACGGCGATGGCAAAATTCAACCATCGCCAGACGGCCCCGCCAAAAGCGTTTGGTGGTAAGCTCGCGCACCATGAATATCTACAGCTCTCGTCCCGTTGTCCTCTGTCTCTCCGGCCATGACCCCAGTGGTGGCGCCGGCTTGCAGGCAGATATCGAAGCCCTGCTCGCCCAGGGTTGCCATGCCGCTGCGGCCGTCACCGCCTTGACCGTGCAAAACACCGTCAATGTCAGCGATTTCCGCGTGCTCGACCGCGAGTGGGTACTGGCCCAGGCCAATGCCGTGCTCGGCGATTCCGAAGTGGCGGCGGTCAAGCTGGGCATGCTCGGCTCCACCGCGATGGTCGACACCGTCGTCGAACTGTTGCAAGCGCATCCGCACCTGCCAGTGGTGTGCGACCCGGTGCTGCGCGCCGGCGGCGGTGGCAGCCTGGGCAAGGACGAAGTCGGTTATGCAATGCGCGAGCGGCTTTTCCCGCTGTCGTTGATCGCCACGCCCAACCTGCCGGAAGCGCGCATCCTCGCGGAGCTGCCTGAAGGCACGGCGGACGAATGCGCCGAGAAACTGTTGCCGTACATCAAGCACCTGCTGATCACCGGCGGCCATGGCGACGAGCACGAAGTGCACAACCGCCTCTACAGCCGCGACGGCACGCGCCAGACCTTTACCTGCCAGCGCCTGCCCGGCAGCTATCACGGCTCGGGCTGTACGTTGGCCAGTGCGTTGTCCGGTCGGATTGCCCAGGGCGAAGGCTTGGTGAGCGCCGTTCAATCGGCCCTCGACTACACTTGGCGCACCCTGCGTGACGCCGAACAACTCGGCCAGGGCCAGTTCGTACCGCGCCGGTTGCCGCTGGATTTCTGCTCTTAAGATCAAGGGGCCTGCCCGATGAAATTACGTGGCCTTTACGCCATTACCGACAGCCAACTGTTGGCCGGTAAATTCCTCGCCTACGTCGAAGCCGCGTTGGACGGTGGCGTGACCCTGCTGCAATACCGCGACAAAAGCAGCGACGAAGCCCGGCGCCTGCGTGAAGCAGAAAAACTGCGGGAGCTGTGCTCGCGCTACAAGACCCAGCTGATCATCAACGACGACGCCGAACTGGCCGCGCGCCTCGGCGTCGGTGTGCACCTGGGCCAGACCGACGGCCCGCTGACCCCGGCCCGCGCCCTGCTTGGCTCCAAAGCCATCATCGGTTCCACCTGCCACAGCCAGATCGAACTGGCCGAGCAGGCCGCCAAGGAAGGCGCCAGTTATGTCGCCTTCGGCCGCTTCTTCAATTCCAACACCAAGCCCGGCGCACCGGCCGCCACCACAGAGATGCTGGCCCAGGCCCGTACACGTTTGCAGCTGCCGATCTGCGTGATTGGCGGCATCACCCTGGAGAACGCCCAGCCCTTGGTGGCCCACGGCGCCGACCTGCTGGCAGTGGTGCATGGCCTGTTTGGCGCCGACAGCACCCAGGAAGTCACGCGCCGCGCCCGTGCGTTCAACGCCCTTTTTCAGATTTGATTCAAGAGAGCCCGATCATGTCCCGTTCCGAAACGCTGTTTGCCAATGCCCAGAAACACATCCCCGGCGGTGTGAACTCCCCCGTGCGTGCGTTCAAGAGCGTGGGCGGCACGCCGCTGTTCTTCAAGCACGCCGAAGGCGCCTACGTTACTGACGAAGATGACAAGCGCTACGTGGATTACGTCGGTTCCTGGGGCCCGATGATCCTCGGCCACAGCCATCCGGACGTGCTGGACGCAGTGCGCAAGCAACTGGAACACGGCCTGTCCTACGGCGCGCCGACCGCCATGGAAACCGAGATGGCCGATCTGGTCTGCTCGATCGTGCCGTCGATGGAAATGGTGCGCATGGTCAGCTCCGGCACCGAAGCCACCATGAGCGCGATCCGCCTGGCCCGTGGTTTCACCGGCCGCGACAGCATCATCAAGTTCGAAGGCTGCTACCACGGCCACTCCGACAGCTTG
Source organism: Pseudomonas sp. FH1 (assembly GCF_000510895.2). NCBI lineage: Bacteria > Pseudomonadati > Pseudomonadota > Gammaproteobacteria > Pseudomonadales > Pseudomonadaceae > Pseudomonas > Pseudomonas sp. FH1. The sequence continues at coordinate 44,980 of NZ_AOHM01000004.1, read as the reverse complement.
CTGGTGAAAGCCGGTTCCGGCCTGCTGACCCAAGGCGTGCCAAGCTCCGCCGGTGTGCCGGCGGCGTTCGCCAAACACACTCTGACCCTGCCGTTCAACGACATCGCCGCCGTCGAGCAAATGCTCAATGAAGTGGGCCAGGACGTGGCGTGCATCATCGTCGAGCCGGTGGCCGGCAACATGAATTGCGTGCCCCCGGCGCCAGGCTTCCTCGAAGGCCTGCGCGAGCAGTGCGACAAGCACGGCGTGGTGTTGATTTTCGACGAAGTGATGACCGGTTTCCGCGTTGCCCTGGGTGGGGCCCAGGCTCACTACGGCGTCACGCCGGACCTGAGCACCTTCGGCAAGATCATCGGCGGTGGCATGCCGGTGGGCTGCTTCGGCGGCAAGCGCGACATCATGCAGCACATCGCGCCACTGGGTCCGGTGTACCAGGCGGGCACCTTGTCGGGTAACCCGTTGGCCATGGCCGCCGGCCTGACCACCCTGCGCCTGATCAGCCGCCCGGGCTTCCACGCCGAGCTGACCGACTACACCACGCGCCTGCTCGACGGCCTGCAACAGCGTGCCGATGCCGCCGGTATCCCGTTTGTCACCACCCAGGCGGGCGGGATGTTCGGCCTGTATTTCAGCGGCGCCGACGATATCGTCACTTTTGATGACGTGATGGGCAGTGACGCCGATCTGTTCAAGCGCTTCTTCCACCTGATGTTGGAAGGCGGTGTGTACCTGGCGCCAAGCGCTTTCGAAGCCGGCTTCACCTCGATCGCCCACGGCGAAGCCGAGCTGAAACTGACCCTCGATGCCGCCGAACGCGCGTTTGCCGCATTGAAATAATGGGTCGTACAAATCAGGCACCGCGCAAACGGTGTCTGATTTGCTACTTTGCTTACAGAGATTTCCGCGTTTTTTAGAGAAATCACCTGCAATCCGGCAGATAACTTGCCCAAGCAGCAGAAAAACGAGTAAAGACTTTGTAAGCAGAGGCCTGCTTATTTCATAATGCGCGCTTATTGGATCCCCCGAGGGTCCGCGCGCCCCGTCAGAGGTAAGTCGATTCCCATGAAACGCACCGGCCGCACCCTGGTTCTGGGCTGCCTGTTGCTCCTTCAGCCGCTGCTGGCACACGCACAAGCAGGCGGCAACTCGTTGTTAATCCCAGCGATGGGTCGTTGCACCCTCAATACCCAGCCAGACAGCCAGGCCGAAGCCCTGAGCGCGTGCCAGAAACAGGCCGACGGCGGGGATGCGCAGGCGCAATACGAGTTGGGCGAGTACTTCCACGACAGCAAAAACCCCGCCCGCGACCTCAACAAGGCCTTGAGTTACTTCGAGAAAGCCTCGCTGCAGGGCCACGCCGAAGCTCAATTCAAGCTGGGCACCATGTTCTTCAAAGGCGAAGGCGTGCCGGCCAACAATGTCCAGGCGTATATCGTGCTGAAAATGGCCGCGGTCAACGGCGCCGAAGACGCGCTGGACACCGCCGACGAAGTCGCCGAGCACATGCAGCGCGATGAATTGGAAGTAGCGACCCAGGTGCTGGGGCAGATCTTCCGCAATTACCTTCAGGAACTGCAGAGTGCCGACGGGCGTTCGCCCTTCTCACCCCTGCCCTGACAGCGCCTTTACTTCTCTGGCATCGGCATCGGGAATGGCATCACATTGCTGGTGCCACGCGCTTCGCTGATCTTCGGCGTGCCCAAACGCTCGACCTCATCGATGCGCACAATCGAATGCATCGGCACAAAGCTGCGCACCACGCCTTCGAATTGCGCCTTGAGCTTCTCTTCGCCCGGATCGACGACCAACTGGGTGCGCTCGCCAAAGACGAACTCTTCCACCTCCAGGAAACCCCACAGATCGCTCTGATAGATCTGCTTGGCGTACATTTCGAACACCTGGCCCTGGTTGAGGAAAATCACCTTGTAGATTGGAGCTTCACGTTTGGTCATGGTGGGTGAATAACACATCGGGGATATAAAAGAGGGCGCGAACTATAGCATGGCACCCGATGCACAACGCTAGGAACCAATGGGCATGCCCCCTATAATGCGCGGTTCTTTACCACCAGTTGACGATTCCCATGGCCAAGAAGCTTTACATCGAAACCCACGGTTGCCAGATGAACGAGTACGACAGCTCGCGCATGGTCGATCTGCTGGGTGAACACCAGGCCCTGGAAGTCACCGCCCGCGCCGAAGATGCCGACGTGATCCTGCTCAATACCTGCTCGATCCGCGAGCGGGCCCAGGACCGTGTGTACTCCCAGCTGGGCCGCTGGCGCGAATTGAAACTGGCCAACCCGGACATGGTGATCGCCGTCGGCGGTTGCGTGGCCAGCCAGGAAGGTGCCGCCATTCGCGACCGCGCGCCCTATGTCGACGTGGTGTTCGGCCCGCAGACCCTGCACCGTCTGCCGGAAATGATCGACGCCGCGCGCTTGACCAAGCTGCCCCAGGTCGACGTGTCATTCCCTGAAATAGAAAAATTCGACCATTTGCCCGAGCCACGCATCGACGGTCCGAGCGCCTACGTGTCGGTGATGGAAGGTTGCAGCAAGTACTGCACCTTCTGCGTGGTGCCCTACACCCGTGGCGAAGAAGTCAGCCGGCCATTTGACGACGTGCTGTCGGAAATCATCCACCTGGCTGAAAACGGCGTGCGCGAAGTGACGCTGCTGGGCCAGAACGTCAATGGCTATCGCGGCCAGACCCATGATGGCCGCCTCGCTGACCTGGCGGAGTTGATCCGCGTGGTCGCCGCCGTGGACGGTATCGAGCGCATCCGCTACACCACCTCGCACCCACTGGAATTCTCCGACAGCCTGATCCAGGCCCACGCCGAAGTGCCGGAACTGGTCAAGCACCTGCACCTGCCCGTGCAATCGGGCTCGGACCGCATCCTCGCGGCGATGAAGCGCAACCACACGGCCCTGGAATACAAATCCAAACTGCGCAAATTGCGCGCGGCGGTGCCGGGTATCTGCATCAGCTCGGACTTTATCGTCGGTTTCCCCGGTGAAACCGAGAAAGACTTCCAGCAGACCATGAAGCTCATCGAAGACGTCGGCTTCGACTTCTCCTACTCATTCGTCTACAGCCAGCGCCCCGGCACGCCGGCGGCCGACTTGGCGGATGAAACCCCGGAAGCGCTGAAAAAAGAGCGCCTCAACGCGCTGCAACACCGCTTGAATCAGCAGGGTTTCGAGATCAGCCGACAAATGGTCGGTTCCACCCAGCGCATCCTGGTCACCGACTACTCGAAAAAAGACCCGGGCGAACTGCAAGGCCGTACCGAGAACAACCGAATCGTAAACTTCCGTTGCGATAATCCGACCCTGATCGGCCAGTTTGCTGATGTGCACATCGACGCGGCACAGCCCCATTCGCTGCGCGGGTCGTTGATCCCGTAATCACTCTTTGAATTATCGCCAGCCAACATGTGCCGTTTAAGTGCTTTCGCACACAGCCGGCTGGCGTTATTCTCTATTTCACCTCAACAGCCAAAGGGCGGCTAAAAGCGACCTTGAACGCACCCATAGCAGAACCCCATCGTTTTATTCTCGAGCCCTTTGAGGCTCTCCGTTTCGCCAACCTGTGCGGACAGTTCGACGAGCACCTGCGCCTGATCGAACAACGCCTGGGCATCGAGATCCGCAACCGCGGCAATCAGTTCGAGCTCATTGGTGAAGCCCAACACACCAAATCTGCAGAAAACCTGCTGCGCCGTCTCTACCGCGAAACCAAGGGTAGCGAGCTGTCGCCAGAAATCGTGCACCTGTATTTGCAGGAATCGGCTGTGGAAGACTTGGCCAACAACCCAGTCGCTGAAGCCAGCGTGGCCCTGCGTACCAAGAAAGGCATGATTCGCCCAAAGGGCTTGAATCAGCAGAAGTACGTCAAGGCAATCCTCGGTAACGACATCAATTTCGGCATCGGCCCCGCCGGTACCGGCAAGACCTACCTGGCCGTGGCCTGCGCGGTCGACGCGCTGGAACGCGAGCAAGTACGCCGCATCCTGCTGGTGCGCCCAGCGGTCGAGGCTGGCGAAAAGCTCGGCTTCCTGCCTGGCGACCTGGCCCAGAAGATCGACCCGTACCTGCGCCCGCTCTACGACGCGCTGTACGAGATGCTCGGCTTTGAATACGTGGCCAAGCTGATCGAACGCCAGGTGATCGAGATCGCCCCGCTGGCCTACATGCGCGGCCGCACCTTGAGCAACAGTTTCATCATCCTCGACGAAAGCCAGAACACGACGGTCGAGCAAATGAAGATGTTCCTGACCCGCATCGGGTTCGGCTCCACGGCCATTATCACCGGCGACATTACCCAGGTTGACCTGCCCAAGGGCACCAAGTCGGGCTTGAGCCACGTGATTGAAGTGCTCAAGGACGTGCCGGGCATCAGTTTCACGCACTTCTCGCCCAAGGACGTGGTGCGTCACCCGCTGGTGCAGCGCATTGTCGAAGCCTACGAGCGCTTTGAACACCGCGATGACGGGCTGTCCAAGGACGTTCGCCGCGATGCTTGAGCTTGACCTGCAGCTGGCCACCGACGCGCCCGCCCCCAGCGAAGCGCAGTTCCGCCAATGGTGCGCCCTGGCCCTGCGCCAGCGCACCGCCGACTCGGAGCTGACCATTCGTCTGGTGGACGAGCCCGAGGGCCGCGAACTGAATCACACCTGGCGCCAGAAGGACTACGCGACCAACGTGCTGTCCTTTCCCGCCGACGTACCGGATGAGCTGCTGGATATCCCGCTGCTGGGCGATCTGGTCATCTGTGTCGCCGTGGTGGAGCGCGAGGCGAAGGAACAAGGCAAGGAACTTGAGGCCCATTGGGCCCATCTAGTCATCCACGGCTGCTTGCATCTCTTGGGTTACGACCATATAGACGATGACGAAGCCGAGGAAATGGAAACACTGGAACAAACGTTGCTAGCAGAATTGGGTCATCCGGACCCGTATGCCGACGACGAAGTTTAAAAACACTCAACTGTAACAATAAAGGATTCAGAGTAATCGCTATGAGCGAAGACCGATCGAGCAACGGGCAGAAGTCATGGCTGGGTAAACTGACCCAGGCTTTTGCCCACGAGCCGAAAAACCGCCAGGAGCTGCTTGAGCTGCTGCGCGAGGCCCATCAGAACAAGTTGCTGGACAGCGAAGCGCTGGCCATCGTCGAAGGCGCCATCCAGGTGGCTGACCTGCAAGTACGCGACATCATGGTCCCGCGCTCGCAGATGATCAGCATCAAGGCGACCCAGACCCCACGGGAATTCCTCCCGGCCGTGATCGACTCGGCGCACTCGCGCTACCCGGTGATCGGTGAAAGCCATGACGACGTCATGGGCGTCCTGCTGGCAAAGGACCTGCTGCCGTTGATCCTCAAGGAGAACGGCGACAGCTTCAACATCAAGGACCTGCTGCGTCCGGCCACCTTCGTGCCCGAGTCCAAGCGCCTGAACGTGTTGCTGCGTGAATTCCGCGCCAACCACAATCACATGGCCATCGTGATCGACGAATACGGCGGCGTGGCCGGCCTGGTGACGATTGAAGACGTGCTGGAACAGATCGTCGGCGACATCGAAGACGAACACGACGTCGAAGAAGACAGCTACATCAAGCCACTACCCAGCGGTGACTTCCTGATCAAGGCGCTGACGCCGATCGAGAACTTCAATGAGTTCTTCGACAGCGAATTCTCCGATGACGAGTTCGATACCGTGGGCGGCCTGGTGATGAGTGCGTTCGGGCATCTGCCAAAACGTAACGAGACCACCGAGATCGGCGCGTATCGCTTTCGCATCCTGAATGCCGACAGCCGCCGGATTCACTTGATTCGCCTGACACCTATTGCCCGCTAAGGAATGACATGCAGCGCCTAACCCGCCCCGGCTGGCCCGGTAATTTGCTGGCCGTGGTGGCCGGCGCCATCACCACCCTGGCGCTGGCGCCGTTCGACCTGTGGCCGTTTGCGCTGGTCGCGGTCGGCCTGTTCTATGTCGGGCTGCGGGACCTGAGCCCGCGCCAGGCATTGGGTCGCGGCTGGTGTTTCGGCTTCGGCCTGTTCGGCGCCGGCACCAGTTGGATCTACTACAGCATCCACCACTTCGGCGGTGCTTCGGTGCTGCTGGCGGGTTTCCTGATGCTGCTGTTTACCGCCGCCATCGCCTGGTTCTTCGCCCTGCCCGCCTGGCTGTGGGCGCGCTGGTTACGGCGCAATGAGGCGCCGTTGGCGGATGCACTGACGTTTGCCGCGTTGTGGGTGGGCCAGGAAGCGTTTCGCGGTTGGTTCCTCACTGGTTTCCCGTGGCTGTACTCCGGCTACAGCCAGCTTGACGGCCCGCTGACTGGCTTGGCCCCCGTGGGCGGCATGTGGCTGATCTCCTTTGCCCTGGCACTCACGGCGGCGCTGCTGTGCAACCTGCCGCGCCTGCTGGCCGGCAAGCGCAACGCCTTTATCGGCGCAGGCCTGGTGCTGCTGGTCGCGCCCTGGGCCATCGGCCTGGCGCTCAAGCATCACGCCTGGACCAGCCCGTCCGGTGCGCCACTGACCGTGGCCGCCCTCCAGGGCAACGTCGAACAAAGCATGAAGTGGGATCCGGAGCAGCTCAACGCACAGCTCGCGTTGTATCGCGACATGAGCTTCAGCTCCAAGCCCGTCGACCTGCTGGTATGGCCGGAAACCGCCGTGCCGGTGCTCAAGGAGTCTGTCGAAGGCTACCTGGGCATGATGGGCAAGTTCGCTGCGGACCGGCACACTGCGCTGATCACCGGCGTACCGATCCGCCAGGAAGTGCATCACCAGAAGCGCTACTTCAACGGCATCACCGTGGTCGGCGAAGGCGACGGCACCTACCTCAAGCAGAAGCTGGTGCCGTTTGGCGAGTACGTGCCGCTGCAGGACATGCTGCGCGGCCTGATTGCGTTCTTTGATCTGCCAATGTCGGACTTCGCTCGCGGCCCTGCCGACCAGGCAATGCTGCAGGCCAAGGGCTATCAGATCGCGCCGTTCATCTGCTACGAAGTGGTCTACCCGGAGTTCGCTGCCGGCCTGTCAGCCCAGAGCGATCTGCTGCTGACCATCAGCAACGACACCTGGTTCGGCCGCTCCATCGGCCCGTTGCAGCACCTGCAAATGGCGCAGATGCGTGCACTGGAAGCCGGGCGCTGGATGATCCGCGCCACCAACAATGGGGTGACCGGCTTGATCAACCCGTTCGGGCAGATCACCGCGCAGATCCCGCAGTTCGAGCGCGGCATCCTCTACGGTGAAGTGGTGCCGATGCACAACCTCACGCCGTACCTGCAATGGCGTTCGTGGCCGTTGATCATTCTGTGCCTGGGGTTGTTTGGCTGGGCGCTGCTGGCGGGCAGGATGTCGAAGACCCTGTAGGTTTCGCGACGGGGTTATCGGTAGAACAGCCGGTAACCCAACTGCCCCACGGCTTCATTGATCAACTGCCCACTCTGCCAGATCGATTTGAATTCCGGCATCCAGCCGCCCAATGGCCGGGCGTTGTCCACACCGAGGAAACCGACCGGTCCTGGCACCACGGTGAAGCCTGCCTTCTCAAAGCTCCACACCGAACGCGGCATGTGCCAGGCCTGGGTCACCACCACCACGCGTTTAATGCCCTCCGGCAATAGAATCTCGGCACTCATCTGCGCATTTTCCCAAGTGGTACGGCTGCGCTCTTCCTTCCAGCGCACCGCTACGCCGAAGTCATCCTGCATCGACACCGCCATCAACTCCGCTTCGCTGGGCGGCGTACCGTAATGCAGGCCGCCGGTAGTCAGCACCGGCAGCCCGGAAGCCTTGGCCAGTCGTGCGGCATAGCGCTGGCGTTCCAGGCCGATCCCGGTGGGCTGGTCGGTGCCCCAGGCCGGGTCACCGCGCTCGCGTCCGGAACCCAGTACCACAATGGCGTCAGCGCGCTGGGCCAAGGTCGACCAGTCTTCCCGGGCCAATGGCGGTTCGGTTTCCAGGGCCCGAGCGCCCCACTCCACCATGACTGGCAAGCTGATCAGCCACATGCCCCCAAAACCCAGGGTAAAGCAGCACGCCGCCAAACGCGGGCGACTACGGCGAAACCACCAGGCAAGCGCCAGCAACAACAATAGAATGCCGGGCGGCAGAAGCAGTTGTTTGATGAAATAACGAATAGGCATCGGGCATCTCCATAGATGCCCGAAGCCTAAGGTGTAACGGGGTTTAGCGACAATCTTTACGGTGACATGCTTACAGTGAAACGGCGTGGTGAAGCCGTTCAGGGGGGCAATGAATTACTTGTAGCGGGCGGACCGGAGCTTTTCCGGGCCACGACCGGCCGACAAGTCCTTGAGCCACACCACCTTGGCTGAATGCGTAGGCTCCTTGATTGGCGGGGTTGCCACCCAAGGAGTCGCACTGCGCCCATTCCTTTCCAGATACGCCTTGATCAGTTCCAGCTCCGCGCGACTCAGACCGCGCAGTTCCAACTCCACAGGCCGTTCATCACGCAATCGGCCCGCTGTCCTCGCTGCATCCAATGCACGACCCAAGCGGTCGATCAGTCCTTCGTAGACATCCGGTTTCGATACGATTCTTTGCGATTCAACCATCCCCTCACCTCATTGAAGAAAGACTTGCTCCCCAATAAACAGCGTAGTCCTCGTGGCCGGGCACGCCTGGCGCCGCGACAGACGGCCCTGCCTGCGCAATCAGGGTTTCCCTCGATAGAGTGGGGTCATGTATGCTACGGCGCTTCCTGTAACTCCACTTCCCGCAGGGTTTGGGCACGGACGCGCCGCTTTTTGGTGTCGATCAACCTGAACGTTGCACCGAAGAGGATTAGGCCACCCCTATTCAGTTCAAAAGTAGCCATGCACGAACAATATCAGCCCCGTGAAATAGAAAATGCCGCCCAAACCTTCTGGGACGAGCAAAAGTCCTTTGAAGTCAGTGAACAGCCAGGCAAGGAGACTTACTACTGCCTATCGATGTTCCCTTACCCCAGCGGCAAGCTACACATGGGGCACGTGCGTAACTACACCATCGGCGACGTGATTTCCCGCTACCAGCGCATGCAAGGCAAGAACGTCCTGCAACCCATGGGTTGGGACGCCTTCGGCATGCCGGCGGAAAACGCCGCGATGAAAAACAACGTGGCTCCCGCCAAGTGGACCTACGAAAACATCGCCTACATGAAGTCCCAGCTGCGCAGCCTGGGCCTGGCGGTGGACTGGTCCCGCGAAGTGACCACTTGCAAGCCGGACTACTACCGCTGGGAACAATGGCTGTTCACGCGCCTGTTCGAAAAAGGCGTGATCTACAAGAAGAGCGGCACCGTGAACTGGGACCCGCTGGACCAGACCGTACTGGCCAACGAGCAAGTGATCGACGGTCGCGGCTGGCGTTCCGGCGCGCTGATCGAAAAGCGCGAAATCCCGATGTACTACTTCAAGATCACCGCCTACGCGGATGAACTCTTGTCGAGCCTCGACGACCTGCCGGGCTGGCCTGAACAGGTCAAGACCATGCAACGCAACTGGATCGGCAAATCCAAGGGCATGGAAGTGCAGTTCCCTTACAACGTCGACTCGATCGGCGAAGCGGGCGCGCTCAAAGTCTTCACTACCCGTCCGGACACTTTAATGGGAGCGACTTACGTCGCCGTGGCCGCCGAGCACCCGCTGGCTACCCAGGCCGCCCAGAACAACCCAGAGCTGCAGGCGTTCATCGCTGAATGCAAAGGCGGCAGCGTGGCCGAAGCCGACGTCGCCACCCAAGAGAAAAAAGGTCTGCCAACTGGCCTGTTTGTCGAGCACCCTCTGACCGGCGAGAAGCTGCCGGTATGGGTCGCCAACTACGTGCTGATGCACTACGGCGATGGTGCCGTAATGGCTGTGCCAGCTCACGACGAGCGCGATTTCGAGTTCGCCACCAAATACAGCCTGCCGATCAAATCCGTGGTGCGCACCAGCTCGGGCGATACCAACCCGGCCCCGTGGCAAGACGCCTACGGCGAGCACGGTGAATTGATCAATTCCGGCGAGTTCGACGGCCTGGACTTCCAGGGCGCTTTCGATGCGATCGAAGTTGCACTGATCAAGAAGAACCTGGGCGCCTCGCGCACTCAGTTCCGCCTGCGCGACTGGGGCATCAGCCGCCAGCGCTACTGGGGCTGCCCGATCCCGATCATCCACTGCGAAAGCTGTGGCGACGTGCCAGTACCGGAAGACCAACTGCCGGTGGTCCTGCCGGAAGATGTGGTGCCGGACGGCGCCGGTTCGCCATTGGCGCGCATGCCTGAGTTCTACGAGTGCAGCTGCCCGAAATGCGGCCAGCCTGCCAAGCGTGAAACCGACACCATGGACACCTTCGTCGAGTCCTCCTGGTACTACGCCCGCTACGCCTCGCCGCACTACGAGGGCGGCCTGGTGGAAAAATCCGCAGCCGACCACTGGTTGCCGGTGGATCAATACATCGGCGGTATCGAACACGCCATTCTTCACCTGCTGTACGCGCGTTTCTTCCACAAGCTGATGCGTGACGAAGGCCTGGTGAGCTCCGATGAGCCGTTCAAGAACCTGCTGACCCAGGGCATGGTGGTCGCCGAGACTTACTATCGCCGCGAAGCCAACGGTGCCTACACCTGGTTCAACCCGGCTGACGTGGAGCTTGAGCGCGACAGCAAAGCCAAGGTCATCAGCGCCAAGCTGATCGCCGACGGCCTGCCGGTGGAAATCGGTGGCACCGAGAAGATGGCCAAGTCGAAGAACAACGGCGTTGACCCACAGTCGATGATCGACCAGTTCGGCGCCGACACTTGCCGCCTGTTCATGATGTTCGCCTCGCCGCCTGACATGAGCGCCGAATGGTCCGACTCCGGCGTCGAAGGTTCGCACCGTTTCCTCAAGCGCGTCTGGCGCCTGTCGCATGCCCATATCAGCCAGGGCCTGCCGGGCAAGCTGGACGTGGCCGCCTTGAGCGACGAGCAGAAACTGATTCGCCGCAGCACCCACCTGGCCATCAAGCAAGCCAGCCAGGACGTGGGCCAGAACCACAAGTTCAACACCGCCATCGCCCAGGTGATGACGCTGATGAACGTGCTGGAAAAGGCGCCACAAGCCACCGAACAGGATCGCGCATTGGTACAGGAAGGCCTGGAAACGGTCACCCTGCTGCTGGCGCCGATCACGCCGCACATCAGCCACGACCTGTGGAACCGTTTGGGCCACAGCGATGCCGTCATCGACGCACGCTGGCCGGTGCAGGATGACAGCGCCCTGGTACAGGACACGCTGCAACTGGTGATCCAGGTCAACGGTAAACTGCGTGGCCAGATCGACATGCCGGCCACCGCCAGCCGCGAAGATGTCGAGGCGGCTGCCCGCGTCAACGAAAACGTGCTGCGCTTTACCGAAGGCCTGACGATCCGCAAAGTGATCGTGGTGCCTGGCAAACTGGTCAATATCGTCGCTAGCTAATCGGATCGGGCGCAGGGTTCGCACCCTGCGCCGAACAAAGCCTTCAGGGCCTCGATAAGGCCCACATGGTTTCAAGGGGAGCAACACAATGATCAAACGCAATTTGCTGGTGATGGGCCTTGCCGTACTGCTGAGCGCTTGCGGCTTCCAGCTGCGCGGCACCGGCACCAACGAACTGGCGATCAAGGAACTGGACGTCAGTGCCCGCGACGCCTACAGCGAAACCGTGACCCAGCTGCGCCAGGTCCTGGAAAACAGCGGCGTTCACGTCTACACCGGCGCGACCTATAAGCTGTTCCTGGCCAATGAAAAAGAAAACCAGCGCAACCTGAGCTACGCCAGTGCTGGCCGCGCGTCCGATATCGAATTGAGCACGGTACTCAGCTTCGAAATCCAGGGCCGTGACCACCTGCCATTGATGGGTGACAACATCCAGGTACAGAAAATCGTCAGCCACGACGGCAACAACCTGGTGGGTTCGGACTCCGAAATCATCCAGGTACGCAAGGAAATGCGTCGCGAACTGGTACAGCGCATGGTGCTGCGTCTGTCGATGATCACTCCGGAGCAACTGGAGACCTTGCAGCAACAGGCTGACAACAAGGCCAAGGCTGACGCCGACGCGCTGAAAGCCGCCAAAGAGTACGAAGACAACACGCCGAAGCAATCGCCTGTTGAAGTCCCTGTCGAGTAAGCCAGACGGGGCGCCCCAAGCGCCCCGTTCGCCCTGCCTATGAAACTCGCTCCCGCCCAACTCGCCAAACACCTGCAAGGTGGCCTTGCGCCTGTCTATATCGTCAGCGGCGATGACCCGTTGCTGTGCCAGGAAGCCGCCGACGCCATCCGCACCGCTGCACGCCAGCAAGGCTTTGACGAACGCCAGGTGTTCAGCGCCGACGCCAGTTTCGACTGGGGCACGCTGCTGCAAGCCGGCGCGAGCATGTCGCTGTTTGCCGAAAAGCGCCTGCTGGAACTGCGCCTGCCTTCGGGCAAGCCTGGGGACAAAGGCGCCGCCGCCCTGATGGAATACTGCTCACGCCCCGCCGAAGACACGGTGTTGTTGATCAGCCTGCCCAAGCTTGACGGCAGTGCGCAGAAAACCAAGTGGGGCAAGGCCCTAGTGGAAGGGGCGCAAACCCAGTTCATCCAGATCTGGCCAGTGGACAGCAACCAGTTGCCGCAGTGGATTCGCCAGCGCCTATCCCAATCGGGGCTGTCGGCAACCCAGGACGCGGTGGAGCTGATCGCCGCCCGGGTCGAAGGCAACTTGCTGGCCGCCGCCCAGGAGATCGAAAAGCTCAAGCTGATGGCCGAAGACGGGCAGATTACCGTCGAGACCGTCCAAGGTGCCGTGGCCGATAGCGCGCGCTTTGATGTGTTCGGGCTGGTGGACGCGATCCTCAATGGCGAACCCGCCCACGCCCTGCGCATGCTCGAAGGCCTGCGCGGCGAAGGCGTGGAACCACCGGTCATTCTCTGGGCCCTGGCCCGGGAGTTGCGAGTCCTGGCTAATATTGCGCTGCAATACAGCCAGGGCACGCCGTTGGACAAATGCTTCAGCCAGGCCCGACCACCGGTGTGGGACAAGCGCAAACCGCTGATGAGCAAAGCCCTGCAACGGCACTCGGCGCAACGCTGGGCGCAGCTCTTGCTGGAAGCGCAGCGCATTGACGCGCAGATCAAGGGCCAGGCGGCCGGTTCGCCGTGGATGAGCCTGAGCCGTTTGTCGCTGTTAATGGCCGGCCAGCGCCTGACACTGCCGGCAGAATAGTCCTACCTCTCGAAGGGCTTTACAGCGGCGCAACATCGGCAGATGATTTGCACCGCTTCATCCCACCTACCGAGAGTAACGACCATGAGTAAAAAGCCATCCAAGCATGGCCCCAACAAGGCCAAATCCATCATCGCCCAGCCACTGTTCCGCAGCCGTCAAGAACGCGCCGGCAAGGGCAAAGGCAGCTACCGCCGCGAAGCCTTCCAGTCTAATAGCTGGGAGGCTTCTTACTTTCTGGCTGCCTGAAGGCAAGCCCCCCTCTGGCATGATAAGGTCTGCACCTGATTTGTAATCCCTGGACCTGTGCATGCCCTCTAGTCTTTCCCGTCGTTGGCACCTTCGCCAATTGATCGCTGCCTCCAGCCTCATTCTGCTCGTCGCCTGCGCGGAAAAACCCACCGCCGCCGACGCTCAACCCCTGCCCAAGCTCCAGACCGCCCCTGTGGTAGCGCCCGCTGTCGTGGCCCCGCTGGCTGTGGACAATCTGGATATCCAACCGACCCAGACCTTCGCCGAATGGCAGGCGGGTTTCCGTGTGCAAGCCCTGCAGGCCGGCATCACTGCCGCCGTGTTCGACAACGCGTTCGCCAACGTCACCCCGGACATGGCGGTCATCCGCGCGGACCGCAGCCAGCCGGAGTTTTCCCGCCCGGTGTGGGAATACCTCGACGGGGCCCTCTCGCCCCTGCGCGTGCGTAATGGCCAGGCGCTGTTGATCAAGTACGCCGACATCCTGCAGAGCATCGAACAACGTTATGGCGTCGACCGCCAGGCATTGGTGTCGGTATGGGGCATGGAGAGCAACTTCGGCCAGTTCCAGGGCAATAACTCGGTGATCCGCTCACTCGCGACCCTGGCTTACGAAGGGCGTCGCCCGGCATTCGCCCAGGCGCAATTGCTGGCCGCGTTGCAGATCATCCAGCACGGCGACATCCAGGCCGACCAGATGAAAGGCTCCTGGGCGGGCGCCATGGGCCAGACCCAGTTTATCCCGACCACCTACAACACCCACGCCGTGGACTTCGATGGCGACGGTCGCCGCGATATCTGGAACAGCCCGGCCGACGCCCTCGCCTCCACCGCGCACTACCTGCAAAGCTCCGGCTGGCAGAAAGGCCAGCCGTGGGGTTTCGAGGTGAAACAACTGCCGGCGAACTTTGATTACGCCCTGGCCGATGGTGGTGTACGCAAGACGGTTGCCGAGTGGATGAAACTCGGTATCCAGTTGCCCTTTGGTGCAAGCATGCCGCCAAATGTCGACCAACTGTCCGCCGCCCTGCTATTGCCGGCCGGTTACCGTGGCCCGGCGTTCCTGGTGCTGGATAACTTCCGCGCGATCCTCAAATACAACAACTCATCGTCCTACGCACTGGCGGTCGGCTTGTTGTCGGAACGCTTCGGTGGTGGTGGCGTGATTCGTGGCGATTGGCCGAAGGATGAGCTGCCATTGAGCCGCTCGCAGCGCATCGACTTGCAGACGGCCTTGAGCGCCAATGGCTACGACGCGGGTAACCCGGACGGGATTATCGGCGCCAATACGCGCAAGGCGATTCGTGCGGCGCAGCAAGCGCTGGGCTGGCCGGCGGATGGGTATCCGACGGTGAAGTTGCTGGAGTCGCTGCAGAACCGCTGACGCAAAACTTTTGTTGGAGCCGGAAAGCCGGCTCCAACAAAGTTCAGCGGATGACCACATCCTGCTCCAACACCAACCGCTGCTCCCCCGCATCCAACCGCACCAACGCGCCCATCGGCAGCGTCAGGTTCGGATCGCAATGCCCACTGCGCCAGCCGGACAACACCGGAATGCGCAACGGTTCGAAGGTCTGCTTGAGCAGCCGCTCCAGCGCAACGCCCTCCACGCCCGCCACATCCCCCACCAGTACGCCGGCAACCTGCGCCAGCTTGCCGGCCAAACGCAGGTGCGTCAGCAGGCGGTCGATGCGGTAGATCGGCTCGTTGACGTCTTCGATCAGCAGAATGATGCCTTCAGCGTCGATCTCAAAAGGAGTGCCCATGACCGCCGCGATCATCGACAGGTTGCCACCCAACAGGCGCCCACAGGCGATGCCAGGCTCAATGGTGGTCAGCGGATAGGCTGCCGGGTGCGCGAGCACGCTCCCGGTACCTAGTTGACCGCGTAGCATGCTGAACAATGAAGACTCGGTAGGTTGTTGCTTGTCACCCAACAGGTCAGCGTTGAGCATCGGACCGTGGAAGGTCACAAAACCGGCATAGCGGCTGATGGCCAGGTGCAACGCGGTGATGTCGCTGTAGCCTACGAAGGGCTTGGGGTTGGCACGCAGCAGGTCGAAGTCCAGGCTATCGAGCAGGCGTGGCGTGCCGTAACCGCCGCGCAGGCAGAAAATGGCGTCGATGTCAGGGTTGGCAAAGGCGTTGTGCAGGTCGTTGAGACGGGTTTTATCGCTACCGGCAAGGTAGCCGTCGCGCTCATAGACGCCGGGGAAGATTCGCAGGTCGTAGCCGCGAGCGCGCATCCATTGACCGGCTTTTTCCACGTCCAGGGTGGCGGGGCCGGCGGGGGCGATCAGGGCGATGGTGCCTTCGGATCGCAAGGCAGGTACGGCGATGCTCATCCACAGCTCTCCTTGGCTGACGCGGAACCAAATGTGGGAGCGGGCTTGCTCGCGAATACGGAGTGTCAGTCAACTAATCAGGTGACTGAAACACCGCCTTCGCGAGCAAGCCCGCTCCCACACAAGCCCGCATGCACGTTCAATTTCGGTACGGTTTACGAAACCAGGCTCGCCTTGACCAGCTTGGCCTGCTCGTCCGCATGGTACGAAGAGCGTACCAACGGGCCCGACGCCACGTTCTTGAAGCCCATCTTGTAACCTTCCTCGGCGAACCAGGCGAAGGTGTCCGGGTGCACGAAACGCTGCACCGGCAAGTGGCTGCGGGACGGTTGCAGGTACTGGCCCAGGGTCAGCATATCGATGTCGTGTTCGCGCATGCGCTTCATGACTTCGATCACTTCCTCGTCGGTCTCCCCCAGGCCCAGCATCAGGCCGGATTTGGTCGGGATGTGCGGCATCATCTGCTTGAATTTCTGCAGCAGGGTCAGCGACCACTGGTAGTCCGAACCCGGACGTGCGGCCTTGTACAGGCGCGGCACGGTTTCCAGGTTGTGGTTGAACACATCCGGCGGCTCGGCGGCGGTGATTTCCAGCGCCACGTCCATGCGGCCACGGTAGTCCGGCACCAGGGTTTCGAGCATCACGTTCGGCGACAGCTTGCGGATCTCGCGGATGCAGTCGGCAAAGTGCTGAGCACCGCCGTCACGCAGGTCGTCGCGGTCTACCGAGGTAATCACCACGTACTTGAGGCGCAGGTCGGCGATGGCGATGGCCAGGCTTTCCGGTTCGTTGACGTCCAGCGGCTTCGGACGGCCGTGGCCGACGTCGCAGAACGGGCAACGACGGGTGCAAATGTCACCCATGATCATGAAGGTCGCAGTGCCGCCGGAGAAGCACTCGCCCAGGTTCGGGCAGGACGCTTCTTCGCACACGCTGTGCAGCTTGTGTTTGCGCAGCAGCGCCTTGATACGGTCGACTTCCGGCGAAACCGGGATGCGCACGCGGATCCAGTCGGGTTTCTTCGGCAGTTCGGTGGTCGGAATGATCTTCACCGGGATGCGTGCAACCTTCTCGGCGCCGCGCAGCTTGACGCCGGCTTCCACCTTGGCACGCGGGGCCGGGGCCGGACGGTCGGTAACGTCCACCGTCGGGATCATGGTTTGCACTGCATCAGTAGTCATAATCAGTCGATTCCGCCCGTAAGGGTCGTCTGCTCAGCATAGTCGAGGTGTTTGACGAGCTGCGCACGCAGCCGGGCACTCACCTCGGCAAATTTAATCGGTGAAGCATGGTCACTCAGTTGCGTCATCGCCAACCCGGCATAGCCACACGGGTTGATCCGCCGGAACGGGGCCAGGTCCATGTCCACATTCAGGGCCAGGCCATGAAAGGAACAACCATGGCGAATCCGCAGCCCCAGGGAAGCGATTTTCGCGCCGTCGACGTACACACCCGGTGCATCGGGCTTGGCCGCGGCGGTCACGCCGTAACTGGCCAACAGCTCGATCAGGCAAGCCTCCATGCGGCTGACGAGGTCACGCACGCCAAACCCCAGCTTGCGCACGTCCAGCAACAGGTATGCGACAAGTTGTCCGGGGCCATGGTAAGTCACTTGGCCACCTCGGTCGACCTGCACCACCGGAATATCCCCCGGCAGCAACAGATGCTCGGCTTTGCCGGCCTGGCCCTGGGTGAAGACCGGCGGGTGTTCCACCAGCCAGATTTCATCGGGGGCCGACGTGCCGCGTTCATTGGTGAACCGCTGCATGGCGTGCCAGACGGGCTCATAGTCCATCCGGCCGAGCTCGCGAAAGCCCAGGATTTGAGACATCACAACACCATGTGCACGAAGCCGGTGGCCCGCAGTTCGCTGTTGATGTTGTAGAGCTGGTCTTGATCAATCGCAACGATGTGCAACTGGATCGTGGTGTATTTGCCGGTCGAGCTGGATCGCTCGTCCACGCGCTGGTCGTTGATCGTTGCGTGCTTGCGCACGATCTCGAGGATCAGGTCTTTACGGCCGACACCGGTATCGCTGATCACCTTGATGGGATAGTCCACCACCGGGAATTCGATCTTTGGCGCCTTTACTTCTTTATCGGTCATGGCGTAACGGCCTCGTAAGCGTAAGCCGTGGCGACGGGCAAAGCCCCGCGTCGGATCAACACGGGGCTTTGCAGGTGCACACTATCAGTTGAACAAGCTGTAGAAGAATAGACGGATGCTATCCCAGACGCGGCGGAAGATACCACCTTCGTCGACGGCGTCCAGCGCGATCAGGTCGGCGCTGTGCACCACCTTGTCGTCCAGCTTCACTTCGACCTTGCCGATCACATCACCCTTGGCGATTGGAGCAACCAATTGCGGGTTCATGGTCATGCTGGCCGCGAGCTTTTTCAGCTGGCCTTTAGGCATGGTCAGGGTCAGGTCTTCGGCCAGGCCGGCCTTGACCTGGGAGGTCGCGCCTTTCCACACCGGCGCGGTCGCCAGTTCAGCACCCTTCTGGTAGAAGGTCTGGGTTTCGAAGAAGCGGAAACCGTAGGTCAGCAATTTTTGCGTCTCGGCCGCACGGGCCTGCTCGCTGTTGGTGCCGAAGACCACGGCGATCAGGCGTTGGCCGTCACGCACAGCAGACGATACCATGCAGTAGCCGGCTTCGTCGGTGTGGCCGGTTTTCAGACCGTCGACGGTCTTGTCGCGCCACAGCAGCAGGTTGCGGTTAGGCTGCTTGATGTTGTTCCAGAAGAATTCCTTCTGGGAGTAGATCGCGTAGTGCACCGGGTCAACGCGGATGATCGCGCGTGCCAGGATCGCCATGTCGTGAGCCGACGAGTAGTGCTCTGGGTTCGGCAGACCGGTCGGGTTCATGAAGTGGCTGTTGGTCATGCCCAGGTCGGCCACGGTTTTGTTCATCATGTCGGCGAACGCGTCTTCGCTGCCGGCGATGTGCTCGGACAGGGCGACACTGGCGTCGTTACCCGACTGGATGATGATGCCGTGCAGCAGGTCGCTCACAGTGACTTGCGAGCCGACCTTGATGAACATCCGCGAACCGCCGGTACGCCAGGCGTTTTCGCTGACGGTGACCGGGTCGTTTTCGCCGATCTGGCCGCGACGAATTTCCAGGGTCGCGATGTAGGCGGTCATCAGTTTGGTCAGGCTGGCCGGCGGCAGGCGCTGGTCACCGTTGCTCTCGACCAGCACGTTGCCACTGGCGGCATCCATGAGGACCCAGGACTTGGCGGCCAGTTGCGGGGAAGCCGGCACCATTTCAACGGCCCAGGCGGCCGGGGTGATGATCAGCGAAAGAAGCAGGCACGTGCGTTTGGCTAAGGTGGTGATGTTCATCCGTCTCTCGAAATTGCTTATGGAAACTTGCCCTCGCGGGCAAAACTTATTCAGACAGCCCGTTGCCAGACTGTCGCGTGTTCGGTTGCCCGCTCACCCCTTGCCCCTGGGTTTTTATTGTTCAACGAGCCAACAACCAGGGTTCGAGCCCGCGCACGAGCCTGAACCATCAATTCTCTATTATTCGGCAGTGACCACGCTGGGTTGCCCCAGGTTGGCCATGCGTACGCTGTTCTGTACTTGTGCCACCTCGCTCGGCGAGCCGATCGGGCCCATGCGCACACGGTGCAATGTCTGCTGGTTACGCACGATGGAGCTGATGAAGACCGGCGCGTTGACCATGCCACTGAGCTTGGACCTTAACAGTTCTGCCGCATCCGGGTTGGCGAAAGCGCCGACCTGCAGGTATTGCCCGCCGGCCATCGAAGCGCCAGGCGCGGCATGGGGCACGACCACCGTGTCAGGCGCGTGCTGTGCCGGTGGCGGCGTCCACTGCTCGATCTTGCCGGTAGAGGCGGTCACTTGCGGCTGTTGGGTTTGCGGCTCGTTGAGCATCAACGGCGCGGGTTTGCCACGCTGGGCCCAGTACTGCGCCGGGTCGATACCTTCGACCTTCACACGTGCGGTGCCGGTTTCGGCGTAACCGAGTTTCTTCGCGGCAGCGTAGGACAAGTCGATGATGCGGTCCGAGTAGAACGGGCCACGGTCGTTCACACGCAGGATCACTGTGCGGTTGTTGTCCAGGTTGGTCACACGGACATAGCTGGGCAGCGGCAAGGTCTTGTGCGCGGCGCTCATGCCGTACAGGTCATACACTTCGCCGTTGGCGGTGTTCTGGCCGTGGAATTTGGTGCCATACCAGGACGCCGTGCCCGACTGCACGTAGGTCTTGGATTCCTGCAGCGGGAAGTAGCTCTTGCCCAGCACGGTATAGGGGTTGGCCTTGTATGGACCGGTGTGCAGGGTCGGCGTGGCATCCGGGATCTTCGACACGTCGACGTCCCACCACGGCGCGCCGTCTTTGTGTGCGCGGTTGATGTCCAGGCCCGGCTGGGAACGGACGACCGCCCCCCCCGACTTCTGCGCCGGGCCACGGCTGGTGGAGCAACTGACGACCAGCAGGGACAACGCGGCGAACGCCACCAGCTTGAGCGGTTGATTGAACGGCGATGCCCGCATTACTTGTTGCCCCGTGCTTGGACCAGCATGTCTGACAGCTGATGCACGGCCATGGCGTACATCACACTGCGGTTATAACGCGTGATTGCGTAGAAATTCTTCAGGCCCATCCAGTATTCCGGGCCGTTTTCGCCTTCAAGGCGGAACGCCGTGACTGGCATATCGTCCGGCAGCGCATTCTGACTCGACCAGCCCAGCGCCCGCAACTCCCCGACCGTCTTGGCCGGCTCAATGCCCTGGGTCAGGCCTTCATCGGCGCGGTCACCGGTGACATCGGCGCGGATTACCACCGGTTCGCCGGCTACCCAGCCGTGGCGCTTGAAATAGCTGGCCACGCTGCCAATAGCATCGTCGGGGTTGCTCCAGATATTGATATGCCCGTCGCCGTCAAAGTCCACTGCATAAGCGCGGAAGCTGCTCGGCATGAACTGCGGCAAGCCCATCGCTCCGGCGTAGGAGCCTTTGAGTGTCAGCGGGTCGACCTGCTCTTCGCGGGCCAGCAGCAGGAATTCGCGCAGCTCCTTGCGGAAGAAGTCAGCACGTGGCGGGTAATCGAAGCCCAGGGTCGACAAGGCGTCGATCACCCGGTAGCTACCGGTATTGCGCCCGTAAAAGGTTTCGATGCCAATGATCGAGACGATCACCTGGGCCGGTACGCCGTATTCCTGTTCGGCACGGGCCAGTACCGCTTCGTGCTGGCGCCAGAAGTCCACACCCCGTGCCACGCGGGCGTCGGTGAGGAACATCGGGCGGTATTCCTTCCACTGCTTCACCCGTTCGGCAGGGCGGGAGATGGCGTCGAGGATCGCCTGCTTTTTCTGGGCTTCGCGAAACACACCCATCAGCTGTTCACCGGCGAAACCATAGTCGCGGGTCATTTCACCGACAAACTCGGCGACCTGGGGTGAACCATCGTAGTCACCGGCCTGCGCCTCTTGCGTTGCGCCCAGCAGGCCAATCAGGCCCATCCAGGACGCGTGCCGAGTCGCCCAGCCGCGCATTACTTGCATTGACATCTTCACCTTATTCAAACCTGCGCGATCCATTTGCGATGCGTATGGATCGACATCAAAACCCCAAACGCTGACAGCAATGTCACCAGCGAAGTTCCGCCGTAGCTAATGAACGGCAACGGCACCCCCACCACCGGCAACAGGCCACTGACCATACCGATGTTGACGAAAACGTAAACAAAAAAAGTCATGGTCAAGGCACCGGCCAGCAATTTGCCGAACAGTGTCTGCGCTTGCGCAGTGATCACCAGGCCGCGACCAATCAACAACAAATAGATCAGCAACAGCGCGCAAATGCCCACCAGACCGAACTCTTCGCCCATTACTGCAATGATGAAGTCGGTGTGACTCTCGGGCAAAAAGTCCAGATGCGACTGGGTGCCCAGTAACCAACCCTTACCAAATACTCCGCCGGAACCGATGGCGGCCTTCGACTGGATGATGTTCCAGCCGGTCCCCAGCGGGTCGCTTTCCGGGTCAAGGAAGGTAAGGATCCGTTGCTTCTGGTAGTCGTGCATAAAGAAGAACCACATGGCGACCGCCACGGGCACGGCGGCGGCCAGTACGCTGAGGATCCAGCGCCAGCGCAGACCGCCCATGAACAGCACGAACGCACCGCCCGCCAGGATCAGCAGCGAGGTGCCGAGGTCCGGCTGGCGCACGATCAGGATGAAGGGAATGCCGATCAGAATCAGGCTGACGCCCACGTGTTTGAGTTGCGGCGGCAAGGTGCGCTTGGACAAATACCAGGCGATGGTCGCCGGCATCAGGATCTTCATGAATTCCGACGGCTGGAAGCGAATCACCCCCGGAATGTTGATCCAGCGGGTCGCGCCCATGGCGTTGTGGCCCATCACGTCCACCACCACCAGCAGCAATACGCCTGCCACATAGCCCAAGGGCACCCACCGCGCCATGAAGCGTGGCTCAAGCTGAGCGATCACCACCATCGACAACAAGCCCAGGCCGAACGACGAGGCCTGCTTGATCAGCAGGTCCCAGTTTTTGCCGCTGGCCGAATACAGGACGAACAGGCTGCCGGCCGCCAGGGTCAGCAGCAGGATCAGCAACGGGCCATCAATGTGCATGCGTTGCAGCAACGTCGCACGGCGACGCATCACATCTTCGCTGGAGAGGATGCGGTCAAAATTACTCTTCACGGGCCGTAACCTCAGTGCTTGAAGGGGGGCCGCCATATTCGGGCTTGAGCCTGCCGTCGTCGGCCAACAGCCAAGCGTCCATCACTTGGCGCACCACCGGCGCCGCGACGCCGGAGCCGGACTCGCCGTTCTCGACCATCACCGCGACCACGATTTTCGGGTCATCCGCCGGCGCGAAGCCAACAAACAAGGCGTGGTCTCGGTGGCGTTCCTGGACCTTGGTGCGGTCGTATTTCTCGCCCTGCTTGATCGCCACGACCTGGGCGGTACCGCTCTTGCCGGCAATACGGTACTGCGCGCCAACGGCTGCCTTGCGCGCGGTACCACGGGCGCCGTGCATCACCTGTTGCATACCGTGATTGACCTTGGTCCAGTCCGACGCGTCGCGCAGCACAATGTCGGGGATCGGGTTGTCGTCCACCGGTTTTTCACCTTCGATGGTCTTGGCCAGGTGCGGACGGTTCCAGATGCCTTTGTTGGCCACCAGCGCCGTGGCCTGGGCCAGTTGCAGCGGTGTGGCCTGCATATAGCCTTGGCCGATGCCGAGAATCAGGGTTTCACCCGGGAACCACGCCTGGCGACGGGTCGCGCGCTTCCATTCCCGCGACGGCATCAGGCCGGGGGATTCCTCGAACATGTCCAGGGAGACTTTCTGGCCGAGGCCGAACTTGCCCATATAGGTGGACAAGCGGTCGATCCCCAGCTTGTGCGCCAGGTCATAAAAATAGGTGTCGTTGGAGCGCATGATCGCGGTGTCCAGGTCGACATAGCCGTCACCGGTGCGGTTCCAGTTACGGTATTTGTGATCGTAGTTGGGCAGCATGTAATAGCCCGGATCGAACACCCGGCTGGAGGCTGTGACCACACCCGCGTCCAACCCCGCAATCGCCACCGCCGGTTTGATCGTCGACCCCGGCGGATACAGGCCGCGCAGTACGCGGTTGAACAGCGGGCGGTCGATGGAATCGCGCAACTCGGCGTAGGCCTTGAAGCTGATGCCGGTCACAAACAGGTTGGGGTCAAAGCTTGGCTGGCTGACCATCGCCAGCACTTCGCCAGTCTTCGGGTCCAGCGCCACCACCGCGCCACGACGCCCCCCCAGGGCCATCTCGGCGGCTTCCTGCAACTTGATGTCCAGGCTCAGGACGATGTCCTTGCCCGGCACCGGGTCGGTACGCTTGAGCACCCGGAGCACGCGGCCACGGGCGTTGGTCTCGACTTCTTCGTAACCGACCTGGCCGTGCAACTCCGGCTCGTAGAAACGCTCGATGCCGGTCTTGCCGATATGGTGGGTACCGCTGTAATTGACCGGATCGAGGGTTTTCAGCTCTTTCTCGTTGATCCGCCCCATGTAGCCGACGGAGTGAGCAAAGTGCGGCCCTTGCGGGTAATGGCGCACCAACTGCGCCACCACTTCCACACCCGGCAAACGGAACTGGTTCACCGCGATCCGTGCGATCTGCTCTTCGGTCAGCTCAAAGAGGATCGGCACCGGCTCGAACGGCCGGCGCCCCTGCTTCATGCGTTTCTCGAAGATCACTCGGTCTTCCGGCGTCAGTTGCAGCACCTCGACGATCACATCGAGGATCTGCTGCCAGTCGCCGGAGCGCTCGCGGGTCATGCTCAGGCTGAAACTGGGCCGGTTATCCGCCACCACCACGCCATTGCGGTCGAAAATCAGCCCACGAGTTGGCGGAATCGGCTGCACATGCACCCGGTTGTTTTCCGACAAGGTGGAGTGATAGTCGTACTGGATCACCTGCAGGAAATACAGGCGCGCGATCAGCACACCCAACAACGCCACCACCATGATTGCGCCAAACACCACGCGAGCGCGTACAAGACGTGCGTCTTTCTCGTGGTCCTTGATGCGGATCGGCTGGGTCATCGGGAGGGGCGCAGATTATTTGTGGTAAGGGTGCCCGGACAGAACTGTCCAGGCGCGATACAGCTGTTCACCGATCAGAATCCGTACCAACGGGTGCGGCAACGTCAGCGCCGACAGCGACCAACGCTGATCCGCCCGCGCACAGACTTCCGGCGCCAACCCTTCGGGGCCGCCGACCATGAAGTTGACCGTACGCGAATCCAGGCGCCAGCGATCCAGCTCCACCGCCAACTGCTCGGTGCTCCAGGGTTTTCCGTGCACTTCCAGGGTGACGATGCGCTCGTTGGGGCCGACCTTGGCCAGCATGGCTTCGCCTTCCTGACGGATACAGCGCGCCACATCGGCATTCTTGCCCCGGGTGTTAAGCGGTATTTCCACCAGTTCAAGCGACAGCTCAGCGGGCAGACGCTTGGCATACTCGTGCCAGCCTTCTTCCACCCACTTGGGCATGCGTGAACCGACAGCGATCAGACGCAGGCGCACAGCCGTTCCTTATTCCTGGTCTTTGTTCAGCTTGTCGAAGTGCGCGTGGCCCACTTCCGGGCTGTGGTGCTTGCCATCGGCGGCACGGCTCTGCTCGGCGCCTTTCCACAGACGCTCCAGGTCGTAGAACTGACGGGCGTTGGAGGTCATCATGTGAACGATCACGTCGTCCATGTCCAGCAGCACCCAGTCGCTGTCGCCCTTGCCTTCTTCACCCAGTGGCTTGACGCCTTGGGCTTTGACGGCTTCGCGGACCTTGTCCAGCATCGCGCCGATCTGGCGGTTCGAAGTACCGGTGGCGATGATCATGTAGTCGGTGATGCTCTGCTTGTCGCGCACGTCCAGCACCTGGATGTCCTGGGCTTTAACGTCTTCCAGGGCAGCCACGGCGACTTTTACCAGCTCTTCGCCAGCCAGTTCTGGGCCAACGTGGGCTTCTACCGGCAGCGGGGCGCTTTTGAAGGTGCCTTTGCGCTTAACTTTGCTTACGTCTTTGTTCGTCATATAAAACTCGTTTTGCTCGTATGTTCGGGCGCTCGCTGCACGACATTTCGTGCATTCAAGCGCGCCTTTTCAGTTCGACGCACGGTAAAGCCCGTGCGCATCGATGTAGGCCAGGACCGCGTCAGGCACCAGGAAACGTACCGACTTACCGCTGGCCAGCAGTTGACGGATCTGGGTGGCGGACACCGCAAGCGGGGTCTGCCAGACGAATGCAATATTCCCGTTCGGCCCGGTCAGGGCCAAGGGGTCACTTACCGACCGCGCGGCCAGCAGGTTGCGCAAGGCATCCGGCGGTTCGCTGTCGGCATCCGGGCGTTGCAAAACCAGGATGTGGCAATGCTGGAGGAGTTCCTCCCAGCGATGCCAAGAGGGCAGGCCGCAAAATGCGTCCCAGCCCAAAAGCAGAAACAACTGGTCATCTGCGGCCATTTCAGCGCGCATCACTTCCAGGGTATCGACAGTGTAGGACGGTTTGTCACGCTTGAGCTCGTGGTCGTCCACCACCAGCGGCGTTATGCCCTCCACCGCCAGGCGCACCATTTCCAGGCGCTGCTGCGGCGACACTTGCGGCGTATCGCGATGGGGCGGCCGAGCGTTGGGCATCACGCGCAACTCGTCCAGCGCCAGGGCATCCGCGACTTCCAGGGCGCTGCGCAAATGGCCGATGTGCACGGGGTCGAAAGTACCGCCGAGCAACCCGATGCGTTTACCCATCAAGTGCGCACATGACCATCGCCGAACACCACGTACTTCTCGCTGGTCAGGCCTTCCAGGCCAACCGGGCCACGGGCGTGGAGCTTGTCGGTGGAAATACCGATCTCCGCCCCCAGGCCATACTCGAAGCCGTCGGCAAACCGCGTCGAGGCGTTGACCATCACCGAAGCGGAATCCACTTCGTTGAGGAAGCGCCGGGCATCGCTGAAATGCTCGGAGACAATGGCGTCGGTGTGCTTGGAGCCGTAGGTGTTGATGTGTTCGATGGCTTCGTCCAGGTCGTCGACCAGCTTGATCGACAGGATCGGCGCCGTGTATTCGGTGTACCAATCCAGCTCGGTCGCCTCGATCACGTCCGCGCCCAATAGCGCACGGGTACGCTCGCAACCACGTAGCTCAACCCCTTTGTCCCGGTAGATGGCAGCCAGCGGCGGCAGCACGCGCTCGGCAATGCCTGCGTGCACCAGCAGGGTTTCCATGGTGTTGCACGGGGCGTAACGGTGGGTCTTGGCGTTGTCGGCGATGCGGATCGCCTTGTCGATGTCGGCGGCGATGTCGATATAGACATGGCACACGCCGTCCAGGTGCTTGATCACCGGCACCTTGGCATCACGGCTGACGCGCTCGATCAGGCTCTTGCCACCGCGCGGCACGATCACGTCGACGAATTCCGGCATGGTGATCAACGCGCCAACAGCGGCGCGGTCGGTAGTTTCCACCACTTGCACCACTTCGGCGGGCAACTCGGCCACGGCCAGGCCCTGCTGGATGCACGCGGCGATGGCACGGTTGGAATTGATCGCCTCGGAACCGCCACGCAGGATGGTGGCATTGCCGGACTTGAGGCACAGGCTCGCGGCGTCGATGGTCACGTTCGGGCGCGACTCATAAATGATGCCGATCACGCCCAACGGCACGCGCATCTTGCCGACCTGGATGCCGGACGGCAGGTAACGCATATCGCGGATTTCACCGATGGGGTCAGGCAGCTTGGCTACCTGACGCAGGCCTTCGATCATGTCGTCGATACGTGCCGGGGTCAGCGCCAGGCGGTCCAGCAGGGCCGGTTCCAGGCCATTGGCGCGGCCGTTGGCCAGGTCTTGCTCGTTGGCGGCAGTGAGCTCGGAGCGCGAAGCATCCAGAGCGTCGGCGGCGGCCAGCAGGGCGCGGTTCTTCTGCGCGGTGCTCGCACGGGCGATCAACCGCGAGGCCTGACGGGCAGCGCGACCCAGGCGGGTCATGTAGTCAAGAACGGACTCAGTCATGGTCAGGGAGTCTTGGCAGGGAGGAAAGCGGCAGATTATAGCTGTGACGCCGCTCGACTGACAGCGGTGAGGGGCGGATGGTCGAAATGAACTGTAAAAACCTGGGGTTCAGCGGTAATTAAGGTGGGAGTTGTTATGATTCCGTCACATTTAGCCGTATTTACCCCTGACTGCCATGCCCAGCTCATCGCCCCAACTCCCCGCCAGCGCCCTGCCCGACAGCTTCTTCGACCGTGACGCGCAAATTCTTGCGCAGGCATTGCTCGGAAAAATCATCCGTCATCGCGTGGGAAAAATCTGGCTTTCGGCGCGAATTATTGAAACCGAAGCCTATTACGTGGCCGAAAAAGGCAGCCATGCGTCATTGGGCTACACAGAAAAGCGTAAGGCTTTGTTTCTGGATGGTGGCCATATCTACATGTATTACGCCCGTGGCGGCGACTCGCTGAACTTCAGCGCCCATGGGCCGGGCAATGCCGTGTTGATCAAATCGGCCTATCCGTGGGTCGATGAATTATCCGGCCCGGCGAGCCTGGCGCAAATGCTGTTGAACAACCCGAATGCCGACGGCAGCCCACGCGCCTCGCAGAAACTCTGCGCCGGCCAGACCCTGCTGTGCAAAGCCCTGGGGTTGAAGGTGCCGATGTGGGACGCCAAGCGTTTCGATCAGGAACGGCTCTACGTTGAAGACGTGGGCCAAACCCCGACCCAGATCATCCAGACCACCCGCCTGGGCATTCCCAGCGGGCGTGATGAACACCTGATGTACCGCTTCGTCGATGCGGGCTACGCGCCTTATTGCACGCGGAACCCCTTGCGCCGGGGCCAGGTCGAAGGCCGCGATTATTTTTTGATTTGAGCAGGGAGTGAATTGTATGGGCCAATGGCTCGATAGCATTACCGGCTGGTTGACGCTGAACCCCGAATGGCTGGCGGTCGCGGTGTTTATCGTCGCCTGCGTGGAGTGCCTGGCCATCGCCGGGTTGATCGTGCCGGGCACGGTGTTGTTGTTTGCCATTGCCGCCCTCGCCGGCAGCGGTGCGCTGTCACTCAGCGAAACGTTGTTGCTGGGCTTCCTCGGCGGTTTGCTGGGTGATGCGGTTTCCTACTTCCTGGGCCGACATTTCCATCAGAACATCCGGCGTTTACCCGGCTTGCGCCACCACCCAGAATGGATGAACAGCGCCGAAACCTACTTCCACAAGTACGGCATCGCCAGCCTGCTGGTCGGCCGTTTCATCGGCCCGCTGCGCCCCATGCTGCCGATGGTAGCCGGGATGTGCGATATGCCCTTCCCGCGCTTTGCGATTGTCAGCATCGTCGCGGCCGCGGGCTGGTCCGTGGCGTATCTGCTGCCAGGCTGGGCGACCGGCGCCGCTTTCCGCCTGCCATTGCCCGAAGGTTTCTGGCCGGAAGCCGGCATCGTTGCCGCCTGTATCGCGGTGGTGGTGGGCCTGAGTTTGAACAGCAGCCTGCGCGGCCATCGTCGCGCCACCTTGTGGATCGGTTGCGCCAGCCTGATCGTGTTGATCGCCTTGTTTATCGGCTACCCCCACCTCAATGACTTCGACCAGGGCCTGAGCGCCCTGGTGCAGGAACACCGCAGCCCGTGGCTGGACGAAGTCATGGTGCGCATCACCCAGTTGGGCGAATTCAAGAAGATGTTCTTCGCCAGCGCCGTGTTCACTGGCCTGCTACTGCTGGCGCGACAATGGCGCCATGCCGTGTTTGTCGGCGCGACGCTGGCCGGGGCTGCGGTGATCAACACCGGGACTAAGTTGTTTTTCGCACGCGGCCGCCCGGAAATCCTGACAGACCCACTGACCAGTTTCAGCATGCCCAGCGGCCATGCGTCCGGTGCGTTCGCGTTTTTCCTGGCGCTGGCGATCCTGGCCGGTCGCGGACAACCCGTGCGATTGCGCCTGACCTGGATGCTGCTGGGCTGCATTCCTGCGGCATTCATTGCGCTGTCGCGGGTCTACCTTGGGGCCCACTGGCCTACCGATATCCTGGCGGGCACGCTGTTGGCGATGACGGTGTGTGCGTTCAGCCTGGGCATCACCCAGTATCGAAGCCCGCTGCCGGCCATGTCGCAAAAAACCTGGTGGCTGTTGCTGCCGGCGCTGGTCGCGGTGTTGAGCTTCATTGCACTCACCGGCACGCCCCACGCCCTGCTGCGCTATGCCTATTAAGTGAACAGTTCACCCTGCAACTCGTCGAGCAGCATCTGGATCGCGTCCAGGCGCTGTTGCGGGTCGTCGAGTTGCAGCAGGTCGATCTTGTCGGCCTCGGTAAAGGGCAGCAGATACGCCAACTGATTGCCCAAGGCTTGCTGGCCGTCGGCGTGGGCGTCCATGTCCAGCGAGGCCACCATGGGGTGCTCGGCCAACGCCTGGAGCAGCGCCAGCAAGTCGGCGTCTTCCTCTTCCAGCGGTTGGTCCGGCAGCTCTTCGAGCCATTGCACCTCGGCCACCAGCAACTGGTCCTTCTGCACACCGGCATCGCGTACACGGAACCGGCGTCCGCCCTCGACGCGAATCCCCAGCAGGCCATTGTCCTGTTGCTTGAAGTCGCGGATCAGCGCTTCACAGCCGATCAATGCGTAGCCATCCGGCGCCGTGCCCACCTCCTGGCCGTCAAGAATGCACACCACGCCGAAGCTTTCGCCCCTTTTCATGCAACGGGCGACCATGTCCAGGTAGCGCGCCTCGAACAGTTGCAGGTCGAGGGTGCAGCCAGGGAACAGCACGGTATTGAGCGGGAACAGCGCCAGACTCATAAAGGTTTCCTTAAACCTGGTTTAAACGATCACCGACACGGCCAGCGGCAGGAACACTGCCGTGGCCACGCCCATCAGACTCATCGCCAGCGCTGCAAAGGCGCCGCATTCTTCGCTTTCCTGCAGGGCCACCGACGTGCCGACGGCGTGGGCCGTCATGCCCAGCGCCATGCCGCGCGCCTCGGGGCTGTGCACCCCCAGGCTGGACAAATACGCCGGGCCGATCATCGCGCCGATCACCCCGGTGATCAGCACAAACACCGCCGCCAATGCCGCCACGCCGCCGATCTGCTCGGCCACCAGCATGGCAATTGGCGAGGTCACCGACTTGGGCGCCATGGTCATCAACATCATGTGTTCGGCACCGAACCACCAACCCAGCAGCACACACAGGCCGGTGGCGAGGACCCCACCTATCACCAGCGTAGTAAAAATCGGCCAGAACAATTGGCGAATGCGCCGCAGGTTCAGGTAAAGCGGCACCGCCAGGGCCACTGTTGCCGGGCCGAGCAGGATGCCCATGATCTCGGTGCTCTTGCGGTACTCGGCGTAGCTCAGGCCACAACTGATCAGCACGCCGATCACCAGCAGCATGGACACCAGCACCGGCTGCAGGAAGATCCAGCGGGTTTTCTCGAACCCTGCCAGTACCAGTTGATAGGCGCCAAGGGTGATGCCGATGCCGAATAGCGGGTGATGAATGACTGCCGTCCACGCGCCCTGCCAGTCGACGATCATTGATCCTTCTCCTTGCGCTTGACCATCTGCTGCATCAACACGCCCACGAAGCCCATGGCAATCACCAGCGACAGCACCAGCGCGCCGACAATGGCCCAGAAATCCGCGGCAATGTCCTTGGCATACACCATCACCCCTACCGCCGGCGGCACCAGCAGCAACGGCAAGTACCGTAATAGGCTGCTGGCCGCCAGGCTCAAGGGCTCGCCGACCTCGCCCTTCCAGATCAGGAACCCCAGCATCAGCAGCAGGCCGATGATCGGCCCCGGCAGCACCGGCAACAGCAAATGATTGATCGCCGTGCCGATCAGTTGAAACAGCACCAGCCAGGTCAGGCCACGTAACAGCATCCGTTCTTCCCCCTCAAGACTCGCCCGCATTATAAGCACGCCCGCCCTATACACCGGCATTCGCCAAAAGCATGGTGGGTTGACCGAGCCGATTGGCCATGATGATCTACATTGGTTCTCTGTAACCCATAAAAAACCAGACGTTGTACACAGCGTGATGAACCAAGGAGAGACGCAATGCCCTATGTACCCGTAGCGCAGCTCAAAGATTATGTCGGCAAGGAACTGGGACGTTCCGAATGGCTCACCATCGACCAGGCGCGTATCAACCTGTTCGCCGAGGCCACGGGCGATCATCAGTTCATCCACGTCGACCCGGTCAAGGCCGCGCAAACCCCGTTCGGCAGCACTATCGCCCACGGCTTCCTGTCGCTGTCGCTGATGCCCAAGCTGATGGAAGATCTGCTGATCGTGCCCGAAGGCCTGAAAATGGCGGTCAACTATGGCCTGGACAGCGTGCGATTCATCCAGCCGGTCAAGGTCAATTCAAAAGTGCGCCTGAACGTGACACTCAATGACGTCACCGAGAAAAAACCCGGCCAATGGCTGCTCAAGGCCACCGCCACCCTGGAGATCGAAGGCCAGGAAAAACCGGCTTACATTGCCGAGTCGTTGTCACTCTACTTCGTGTGAGCCCGTGCCTGTGGTGGGGATATAAACCTCACCACAGTGTATGTAAATTTATGTATGAAACTCGCAGCTGCGGCATACTCGGCGCTCAATTATCCGGATCCCGCTATGCGCCCACTCGCCCCCCTCGCCCTTGCCCTGTTGCTCACCGCTTGCGGAGACGGCGAATCGCTGTTGCCGCCCGATGCGCGCCTGCCCGACGGCGGCCGTTACCGGGGCGACGTGGTCGATGGCTTGCTGCAAGGCCAGGGCCGCGTGGACTACCCCAACGGCAGCTGGTACGCCGGCCAGTTCGACAAAGGCCAGTGGCACGGTCAGGGCGAGTGGCATGGCAGCAACGGCGAAGTCTATAAAGGCCAGTTCCAACAGGGCCTGTTCGACGGCCAAGGCAGCTTGACCACGGCGGGCAGCCACTATGTCGGCGGCTTCAAAAATGGTCGACGCAATGGCGAAGGCACCCTCAAAGAGGGGCAGATGACCTATCGCGGCGAGTTCAAGGACGACCAGTATTCCGGCCTCGGCCGCCTGGAGCTGGCCGACGGCAGCCAATACCAAGGCCAGTTCGCCCACGGCAAGCCGAATGGCGAAGGCCAGCGCAACGACGACAGCGGCAACCAGTTCAGCGGTCATTTCGTCGATGGCCAGCTGGAAGGCAATGGCACATTCAACAGCGCCGATGGCGACATCTATGTCGGCCAGTTCAAACAAAACCAACTGAACGGCAAGGGCCGCTACGAGAACGCCGACGGCGACGTGTGGATCGGCCAGTTCAAGGAGGGTGCGCTCAGCGGCAAGGGCGAATTGATCGGCGTGGATGGCAGCCACTATGTCGGCCAGTTCAGCGATTGGCGTTTCACCGGTGAAGGTCGCCTGAACCTCACCGACGGCAGCTTCTATATCGGCGGTTTCGACAGCGACAGCTATCAAGGCAAAGGCACCCTGGTGCTCACCGACGGCACCGTGCAGGCCGGCACCTGGGTCAACGGCATGCGCGTGCGTGATGCCGACGGCAAGCTGCTGCCCGACCCGTTGGAAATCGGCGTATTGGCCCAGGGTCGCCTGCTCGACGCCGCCCTCGCCGCCGTGCCCGCCTCCACCCCTGCCGTGGAGCTGTACACCCTGGCCGTGGCCGGCGATGGCAAGCAGAGCGTGTTCCTGCGCGAAGCCGATTACGTCAGCAACATGCTCGCCACCCGTTTCGGTGCACGCGGGCAGATTCGCCTGGTCAACCACCGCGACCACATTGCCGACCGCCCGCTGGCCACTCGCGAAAGCCTGCGCCGCGCCGTGCAGACCCTGGCCGACCGCACCGGGCCGGAAGACCTGGTGTTTATCTACATGACCAGCCACGGCACCCACGAACACGAACTGGTGCTCGACCAACCGCGCATGGAACTGGCCGACCTGCCCGCCGATGAACTCGCCGCCGTGCTCGCACCACTGAAGAACCGCGACAAGATCGTGGTGATCTCGGCCTGCTACTCCGGTGGTTTCATCCCGGCCCTGAAGGACGAGCGCACCCTGATCATGACCGCGTCCCGTGCCGATCGCGTGTCCTTCGGCTGCTCCGAAGAAGCCGACTTCACCTACTTCGGCGACGCCCTCTTCGCCCAAGCCTTCAACCAGACCGACGACTTGCAGCAAGCCTTCAAGCTGGCACAGCTGCATGTGGCCGAACGCGAGCAGGCGGACAGCTTCGAAGCCTCAGAACCGCAGATCTGGGCCCCCAAGGGTGTGATCGCCCATTGGCAATTATTACGCAAACAGCAGGCACGAAAGGCGCTCGAAAGCGTCTCAATGAATAGCAAGGAAGCCAAAGGCAACTAAGCTGAACTGTGTAACAAGGGGGAGACACCATGTACCTGACGCCTCAGCATATCTTGCTCGCCGGAGCCACCGGCCTTACCGGCGAACACCTGCTCGATCGCCTGCTCAACGAACCCACCGTGACCCGCGTGCTCGCGCCCAGCCGCAAGCCACTGGCCGAACACCCGCACCTGGAAAACCCGGTGGGCGACCCGGCGGTGTTCCTGCCGCAGCTGAGTGGCCAGGTGGACCTGGCCTTCTGCTGCCTGGGCACCACCATCAAACAGGCGGGCTCCGAAGCGGCGTTTCGCGCCGTCGATCTGGACATGGTCGTGGCCTTCGCCAAACGCGCGCGGGAAATGGGCGCACGCCACCTGATCGTGATCAGTGCAATTGGCGCCGACCCGAAATCCTCGATCTTCTACAACCGGGTCAAAGGGGAAATGGAAGAAGCACTCAAAGCCCAAGGCTGGCCACAACTGACCATCGTGCGGCCGTCGTTGCTATTGGGGGAACGGTTGGAACCGCGTTTGGCGGAGCAACTGGCCGGGCCGTTGTCGCGACTGATTCCGGGCAAATACCACGGCATTGAAGTGTGCGAACTGGCCCGGGCCATGTGGCGACTGGCGCTGGAAGAGCAGGACGGGGTGCGGGTGGTGGAGTCGGATGAGTTGCGCAAGTTAGGTAAGTAATTCTGCGGTGACCTGGCTGGCCTGCGTTGAGGCCAGCACAGGCAATACACCTCTATAGGCCGCCTGTAGCATTGAAGCCAACCCCCAACACCGTCAACACCGACAGCGGCAACAGCAAGGTATCAAGCAACGCACTCGCCGGCAGATCCACACCGGGATAAGCCGGCGCCTCTGCACCAAACCTGTCCTTGGCGCAGCAACCGCCATTCATTGCATATAAATCCAACCGCGTACCGGCATACACCACCGGCGCGCCAGGTTGCGCCGCGTCCAACGTGCGCGCCGTGGCGCAGCCCGTCAGTTGCAGCGCCAGCACGATCAGCAGTGCCTTATTCATCGCTGCTCAAATGGTGCTCGCCCCAACGCGGCAGCATGTCCTGGGGAATGTTCAGCAGGTTGAGAATGCGCGCCACCACAAAATCCACCAGGTCATCGATGGTCTGCGGCTGGTGATAGAAACCCGGCGAGGCCGGCAGAATCGTCACACCCATGTTCGACAGTTTGAGCATGTGTTCCAGGTGAATGCTCGAATACGGCGCTTCACGGGGCACCAGGATCAACTGGCGGCGCTCCTTCAGGGTCACGTCCGCTGCGCGCTCGATCAGGTTGTTGCAGGCTCCCGTGGCAATGGCCGACAGGGTGCCAGTGGAACACGGCACCACCACCATCGCCGCCGGCGCACCGGAGCCGGACGCCACGGGCGACATCCAGTCCTCTTTGCCGTAGACCTTGATCTGCCCCGCCGCAGCCCCGGTGTATTCGGTGAGGAAGGCCTGCATCGTCTGCACCTTGGGCGGCAGCGCCACGTCGGTCTCGGTGGCCATCACCAGTTGCGCCGCCTTGGAGATCAGGAAGTGCACCTCACGGTCTTCGCGCACCAGACAATCCAGCAGGCGCAAACCATAAGGCGCACCGGAGGCGCCGGTCATCGCCAGCGTGACGCGTTCCGGGCCACTCATTTCAGCGCCTCGGCCAGTTTGCCGTGCAGGCCACCAAAGCCGCCGTTGCTCATGACCACCACGTGAGTACCGGGTTCGGCCTGTTGCTTGACGTGTTCGATGATGCCGTCAATGGAGTCGCACACGGTTGATGGCACGGTGCACCGCGCTGCGATTCCCGGCAGGTCCCAGCCGAGGTTGGCCGGTGCGTACCAGACCACCTGGTCGGCATCGTTGACGCTTTCCGGCAGACCATCGCGGTGGGCACCTAGCTTCATGGAGTTGGAGCGCGGCTCGACAATCGCAATGATCGGCGCATCGCCGACACGCTTGCGCAGGCCGTCCAACGTAGTCGCAATGGCCGTCGGGTGGTGGGCAAAGTCGTCGTAGATGGTAATCCCATTCACGTCGGCAACTTTTTCCATGCGGCGCTTCACGCTTTTGAAAGCGCTCAACGCGGCAATGCCCATGGACGGCACCACGCCCACATGCCGCGCAGCCGCCAGGGTGACCAAGGCGTTGGCGACGTTGTGCTGGCCGGTCATGTCCCACTCGACGACGCCTTGGGCCTCACCTTCGAACAGCACTTCAAATCTGGAACCGTCTTCGCTGAGCAGCTTGACCTGCCACTGCCCACCCGCGCCGGTGGTTTGCACCGGGGTCCAGCAGCCCATCTCGATCACACGCTGCAAGGCGGGTTCGGTGGTCGGGTGGATCACCAGGCCTTCGCTTGGGATAGTACGCACTAGGTGGTGGAACTGACGTTCGATAGCCGGCAAATCGGGGAAGATGTCAGCGTGATCGAATTCCAGGTTGTTCAGGATCGCTGTGCGCGGGCGGTAGTGAACGAACTTGGAGCGTTTGTCGAAGAAGGCACTGTCGTATTCATCCGCCTCGATCACGAAGAACGGCGTGTCGCCGAGGCGCGCCGACACCGAGAAATTCTGCGGCACGCCGCCGATCAGGAAGCCCGGGCTCATGCCCGCATGTTCCAACACCCAGGCCAGCATGCTGCTGGTGGTGGTTTTGCCGTGAGTGCCGGCGACCGCGAGTACCCAACGGCCTTGCAATACATGGTCAGCCAACCATTGCGGGCCGGACACATAAGGCAAACCTTTATTGAGTACGTATTCGACCGCCGGATTGCCACGGGACATGGCATTGCCGATCACCACCAGGTCCGGGACCGGGTCGAATTGCGACGGGTCGTAGCCTTGGGTCAGCTCGATGCCCTGGGCCTCGAGTTGCGTGCTCATGGGCGGATAGACGTTGGCGTCGGAGCCTGTCACGTGATGGCCCAGCTCTTTGGCCAGAACCGCCATCGAGCCCATGAACGTGCCGCAAATACCGAGAATATGAATGTGCATAGTCGACCTCGTAAAACATCGAGGCAGGTTAGCGCAGGGGGGCGAAAATCGCACCCTTTAGCTGAGGGTGTGACGTGCGATGCCGTGCCGGCGCAGCTTCCTATACAGCGTGTTGCGGCTGACGCCCAGTTGCTCTGCCGTGTGCGTCATGTGCCAGCGCTGCTGCTGCAACGCGGCGAGCAAGGCCAGGCGCTCGGCGTCTTCCAGCGGTGATTCCAACGGTTTGGCCTGCGCAACCGGCACGGGTCGGGCCTGACGAATCTGCGCGGGCAAATCCTCCAGGCCGACACGTCCTCCATCACACAGCGCCACCAGGGTGCGCAGTACCGTGCGCAACTGGCGGACGTTACCCGGCCAGGCAAACGCCAACAACGCGCCACGCGCCGATGGGTCGAGAGCCACCGACTCGCCATTGGCCTCCTGGGCCAGCAGGAAATCCAATAACTGGGACTTATCGCTACGCTCGCGCAACGGCGGCAAGCCGACTTCCAGG
The DNA here is from genome assembly GCF_000510895.2 of Pseudomonas sp. FH1. Lineage (NCBI taxonomy): Bacteria > Pseudomonadati > Pseudomonadota > Gammaproteobacteria > Pseudomonadales > Pseudomonadaceae > Pseudomonas > Pseudomonas sp. FH1. Next base: position 7,795 of record NZ_AOHM01000004.1, on the reverse strand, counting down.
CCATTGAGCCGGTAGTACAAATCTTCGCGGAAGCTGCCGTCCTGCACGCGCTCCAGTAGATTGCGGTGGGTCGCGCTGATAATTCGTACATTCACCGCCTGGGGCTCGCCGCCGAGCGGCACCACCAGCCGATCCTCCAGTACCCTTAATAGTCGGGTTTGCAGCGCCAGGGGCATGTCGCCGATTTCATCGAGGAACAGGGTGCCGCCGTCGGCTTGCTGCAACTTGCCTTGCATGCCTTCTTTGCGCGCACCGGTAAAGCTGCCGCCGCGATAGCCGAACAGTTCGCTTTCGATCAGGCTTTCCGGGATGGCGGCGCAGTTGAGCGCGACGAATGCCTTGTCGGCACGTTGGCTGGCCAGGTGCACCGCCTTGGCGAAGGCCTCTTTGCCGGAACCGGTTTCGCCATTGATCAACAGCGGCACATCACGCTCGAACACCCGCAGCGCCTTGCGAAAGTCCTGTTGCAGCGTCGGATCGCCCAGGCAGATGCCTGGCAACGGAGCAGGCTCAGGCTTAATGAAAGGTGCTGGTGCGCTGCGCGCTTGCCCACGTAATGCGGCAAACAGTTGTCGACCATCGCGGGTGCGCAGCGGCCAACTGGCCGTGGCATTGGCGCTGGCGCGGCCGAGTAATTGATCCAGGGAACAGTCGAAAAACGCTTCCACAGGCTGTCCCAGCAAACCGCCCCGTAGCTGCCCAAGCAGGTTCAGGGCACTTTGGTTCACTGCACAGATTCGCCCTTCACCATCGAACGCCAATAGCCCTTCGCTGAACAGCCCCACCGACTCGGCTTGCAAGTGAAAACGCAGCAGCCAGTGGTTCTCGAAATGACGCAGGAAGTAGCAACTCTCGATCATCTTCGCCGACAGGTTCACCAGCGCCATCGTGTGAAACTGGCTCTGGCGCGACACCGCTTCCCGCGCGGAGGACACATCCAGCACCGCCAGCAGATCCCCATGGGGATCGAACACCGGGCTCGCCGAGCAGGTCAGCCCGGTATGCCGGCCACGAAAGTGTTCGTCACGATGAATGGTCAGGGATTGGCGTTCCACCAGGCAGGTGCCGATGCCGTTGGTGCCCTCGCAGGCCTCACTCCAATCCGCGCCCAGCCACAACCCGGCGCGCTCGAAGATCTTGCGCTCGGACGGCGCGGTGACACAGTTGAGGATCACGCCGCGTGCATCCGTGAGCAACACCGCATGGCCGGCGCCCGAGAGCTGCTGATGCAGGCTGTTCATCTCGTTGCCGGCGATGTGCAGCACTTGTTGCAGGCGCTCGCGGCTTTCCAGCAAGCGACCATGTTCAAGCACAGTCGGAGCAATGGTTTGCGCAGGGTCGAGGTGGTAGTCCTCCAGACAACGCAGCCAGGAGCGGGCGATGGACGGATCGCTGGACGGGTCGCGGCCATGCGCCACGGTAAGGACTTGCTGGGCATGGCGGCTGAAATGATCGTTGTGCATTTCTTATTATTCTCCCTGCGTGAGAACCACCAGCATCCCCCAGCCCTCCAGGCAATGCAATCCCGGAGCGACTCACCGGTCACAGGCTGTACCGTTTGTGGCACAAATTGTCACACGGGGTGTATCGAGCCTGCCACAGCAACGCCTTGCTACAAAGCCTAACCCCTTGATTTGCCTAGCCAGCAAGGCGGTGGCCCAACCTTTGCTCTACGCTTTATCAAGCGCTTGCTGCGCTGCGCTCCCAATAAACATAAAAGCCAGGAGATACCCACCATGCGTTACGCACACCCCGGTACTGAAGGCGCCATCGTTTCGTTCAAAGCCAAGTACGGCAACTACATCGGTGGCGAGTTCGTTGCGCCGGTCGATGGCAACTATTTCACCAACACCTCGCCGGTCAACGGCAAGGCAATTGCCGAATTCCCGCGCTCCACCGCCAAAGACATCGACAAGGCCCTGGACGCCGCCCATGCCGCCGCCGACGCCTGGGGCAAGACCTCGGCCCAGGACCGTTCGCTGGTCCTGCTGAAAATCGCCGACCGCATCGAACAGAACCTCGAACTGCTGGCCATCACCGAAACCTGGGACAACGGCAAGGCCGTGCGTGAAACCCTCAACGCCGACATCCCACTGGCCGCCGACCACTTCCGCTACTTCGCTGGCTGCATCCGCGCCCAGGAAGGCACCAGCGCCGAAATCAACGAACACACGGCGTCGTACCACTTCCATGAACCACTGGGCGTGGTCGGCCAGATCATCCCGTGGAACTTCCCGATCCTGATGGCGGCGTGGAAACTCGCCCCGGCCCTGGCCGCCGGTAACTGCGTAGTGCTCAAGCCCGCCGAGCAAACTCCGCTGGGCATCACCGTGTTGCTGGAGGTGATCGGTGACCTGTTGCCACCTGGCGTGTTGAACGTGGTTCAAGGCTTCGGTAAAGAAGCCGGCGAAGCCCTGGCCACCAGCAAGCGCATCGCCAAGATCGCCTTCACTGGCTCGACGCCCGTGGGCTCGCACATCATGCATGCGGCGGCCGAGAACATCATTCCGTCGACCGTGGAATTGGGCGGCAAGTCGCCGAACATCTTCTTCGCCGACATCATGAAAGCCGAGCCGTCCTTTATTGAGAAAGCCGCCGAAGGGTTGGTGCTGGCGTTCTTCAACCAAGGCGAAGTGTGCACCTGCCCTTCCCGTGCGCTGGTGGAAGAGTCGATCTACGACGACTTCATGAAAGTCGTGATGAAGAAAATCGAGTCGATCAAACGCGGCGACCCGCTGGACACCGACACCATGGTCGGCGCCCAGGCGTCCGAGCAGCAGTTCGACAAGATCCTGTCCTACCTGGAAATCGCCAAGGGCGAAGGCGCGCAACTGCTCACCGGCGGCAAGGTCGAGAAGCTCGAAGGCGACATGGCCGGCGGCTATTACATCCAGCCGACCCTGCTCAAGGGCACCAATGAAATGCGCGTGTTCCAGGAAGAAATCTTCGGCCCGGTGGTGAGCATCACCACCTTCAAGGACGAAGCCGAAGCCCTGGCAATTGCCAACGACACTGAGTTCGGCCTGGGTGCCGGGGTGTGGACCCGCGATATCAACCGCGCCTACCGCATGGGCCGCGCAATCAAGGCGGGCCGCGTGTGGACCAACTGCTACCACCTGTACCCGGCGCATGCCGCGTTTGGCGGTTACAAAAAGTCCGGTGTAGGGCGTGAAACCCACAAGATGATGTTGGATCACTACCAGCAGACCAAGAACTTGCTGGTGAGCTACGACATTAATCCGCTGGGCTTCTTCTAACTAAGCCTTCTAGCAGGCGACCAGTTTCCAACTTGAAATGCAATCAAGTGTGGGAGCTGGCTTGCCTGCGAAAGCGGTGTATCAGCCAAGTATGTGTTAGCTGACAAAACGCTTTCGCGGGCAAGCCAGCTTCCACAGTTTTAGAACTTCACAAGTACTTGCGAATTGCATTCGGCACAAAGAGGCCGAGTTAAAAACAATAACAACGGAAGGTACTTTTCCATGTCTAGCGAACCTACAAGTTCATCTGTCGACTTCGAAAAAGTCGACTCCCAATACTTCCAACAACGCGAATTGAAAAAAGGTGCCGCCGGCTGGGTACTGCTGGTCGGCCTTGGCGTTGCCTATGTGATCTCCGGCGACTACGCCGGCTGGAACTTCGGCCTGGCCCAAGGTGGCTGGGGCGGGATGTTCCTTGCCACCTTATTGATGGCCACCATGTACCTGTGCATGTGTTTTTCCCTGGCCGAACTGTCTTCCATGATTCCCACCGCTGGCGGCGGCTACGGCTTTGCCCGCAGCGCCTTTGGCCCTTGGGGCGGTTTCCTCACGGGCACCGCCATCCTGATCGAATACGCCATCGCCCCTGCCGCCATTGCAGTGTTTATCGGCGCGTATTGCGAGTCGCTGTTTGGCATTGGCGGCTGGATGATTTACCTGGCGTTCTACATCATCTTTATCGGCATCCACATCTTTGGCGTGGGTGAAGCCCTGAAGTTGATGTTCGTGATTACCGCCGTGGCTGCAATTGCCTTGGGCGTATTCCTGGTGGCGATGGTGCCGCACTTCAATGTCGCCAACCTGCTGGATATTCCGGTGACTGAAGCCAAGGGCGCCAGCACCTTCCTGCCGTTTGGCTATGTCGGTGTGTGGGCCGCAATTCCTTATGCCATCTGGTTCTTCCTGGCCGTAGAGGGTGTGCCCCTGGCCGCCGAAGAAACCAAGAACCCGAAACGCGACCTGCCGCGTGGCCTGATCGGCGCCATTGTGGTGCTGACCAGTTTTGCCCTGTTGATTCTGGTTATTGCACCGGGTGGCGCCGGCACCTATGCGCTGATCAAATCCGGCAACCCGCTGGTTGAAGCGTTGGCGTTGTCCTACGGTGGTTCCACCTGGATGGGCGGCTTCGTCAACCTCGTGGGCCTTGCCGGTTTGATCGCGAGCTTTTTCTCGATCATCTACGCCTATTCGCGGCAGATTTTTGCACTGTCCCGCGCCGGCTACCTGCCGCGCAAACTGTCCCAGACCAATAAAAGCAAGGCGCCAGTGTTGGCCTTGGTGATCCCCGGCATCATCGGCTTTGGCTTATCGCTGACCGGCCAGGGTGACCTGCTGATTCTGGTGGCAGTGTTTGGTGCAACCATTTCCTACGTGCTGATGATGGCCGCGCACATCACCCTGCGCATCCGTCGCCCCAAAATGGACCGTCCGTACCGCACGCCAGGCGGCATTTTCACCTCCGGCGTTGCGCTGGTGCTGGCCTGTGTGGCCGTGGTGGCGGGCTTTCTGGTGGATCCGCGGGTGGTGATTGGCGCCGCGATCATCTATGGAGTATTAATTGCTTACTTTGCTTTCTACAGCCGGCATCACTTGGTAGCAGGCACGCCCGAAGAGGAATTCGCGGCGATCCAGGCCGCAGAGGCCGCCCTGCACTAACTGCCGTAAACCTCGACGCGGGCAGTTGCTCGCGTCGCCAAGGAGACACTGTATGGCAAGCTTTTCCCACACGGTGGGTGCACAAACCTACCGCTTCGACAGTCTCAAGGACGTGATGGCCAAGGCCAGCCCCGCGCGTTCCGGGGACTTCCTCGCCGGCGTCGCCGCACAGAACGACGGTGAGCGCGTGGCGGCGCAGATGGCGTTGGCGAATATCCCGTTGAAACACTTCCTGCAAGAAGTGCTGATCCCTTACGAAAACGACGAAGTCACCCGCCTGATCATCGACACCCACGATAAACAGGCGTTTGCCGCCGTCAGCCACCTGACCGTCGGCGGCCTGCGCGACTGGCTGCTCAGCGATGCGGCCGACGAACATTCCCTACGCGCCTTGGCGCCAGGGCTGACGCCAGAGATGGCCGCCGCCGTGTCAAAGATCATGCGCGTGCAGGACCTGGTACTGGTGGCGCAGAAGATCCGCGTGGTCACGCAATTTCGCGGCACTATGGGCCTGCGCGGGCGTTTATCCACACGCCTGCAACCCAACCATCCTACAGACGAACCGGCGGGCATCGCCGCGAGCATTCTGGATGGCCTGTTGTATGGCAATGGCGACGCCATGATCGGCATCAACCCGGCCACCGACAGCATCGCCTCGATCTGCGCCATGCTGGAGATGCTCGACGCGATCATCCAGCGCTACGAGATTCCGACCCAGGCCTGCGTGCTGACTCACGTCACCACCTCCATCGAGGCCATCAACCGTGGCGTGCCGCTGGACCTGGTGTTCCAGTCGATCGCCGGCACCGAGGCGGCCAACGCCAGTTTCGGCATCAGCCTGAGCGTGCTGCAGGAAGGTTATGAAGCAGGGTTGAGCCTCAATCGCGGCACCTTGGGCCAGAATTTGATGTATTTCGAGACAGGCCAAGGCAGCGCCTTGTCGGCCAACGCGCACTTTGGCGTCGACCAGCAAACCTGCGAGACCCGCGCCTACGCGGTAGCCCGACATTTCAAACCGTTTCTGGTGAATACCGTCGTAGGATTTATCGGGCCGGAGTACCTGTACAACGGCAAGCAGATCATCCGCGCCGGCCTCGAAGACCACTTCTGCGGCAAGCTGCTGGGCGTGCCGATGGGTTGCGACATCTGCTACACCAACCACGCCGAAGCCGACCAGGACGACATGGACACCCTGCTGACCCTGCTGGGCGTGGCCGGGATCAACTTCATCATGGGCATCCCCGGTTCCGACGACATCATGCTCAATTACCAGACCACTTCATTCCACGACGCGCTCTACGCCCGGCAAACATTGGGTTTAAAACCGGCGCCGGAATTCGAACAGTGGCTGGCAAAAATGGGCATCTTCACGCAAGCCGACGGCAAGGTGCACTTCGGCAACAGCCTGCCACCGGCCTTTCGCCAAGCCTTGGCGCAACTGGGATGAAGGAGCCGCCTGTGCAACTCGACCTGCCTGACAACCCCTGGCTGGAACTGCGCCGCCTGACCCCGGCGCGCATTGCCCTGGGCCGAACCGGCACCAGCATTCCCACCAACGCGCAGTTGGACTTTCAATTTGCCCACGCCCAGGCGCGGGACGCGGTGCATTTGCCCTTCGACCATGCGGGTCTCAGCAGCCAGTTGGCCGAACGCGGGCGTGACACGCTGTTGCTGCACAGCGCGGCTGCCGACCGCCACAGCTACCTGCAACGCCCGGATTTGGGGCGGCGCTTGAGCGATGACTCCGCCCAAGCGCTGCGCGATCACGCATCGGCCAATCCCGGCGGCGTCGACTTGGCCGTGGTGGTGGCCGATGGTTTATCCGCGCTGGCCGTGCATAAACACACCTTGCCGTTTCTGACACGCATGGAAGAACAAACCCACGCCGAAGGCTGGTCGTTGTCGCCGGTCATTCTGGTGGAACAAGGCCGGGTGGCGGTGGCGGATGAAATCGGGCAATTGCTCGGCGCCAAGATGGTGGTGATCCTGATCGGCGAACGGCCGGGGCTCAGTTCGCCGGACAGCCTGGGACTGTATTTCACCTACAACCCCAAGGTCGGCCTCACCGACGCCTATCGCAATTGCATCTCCAATGTGCGTCTGGAAGGCCTGAGCTATGGCATGGCGGCCCATCGTTTGCTGTACTTGATGCGAGAGGCGTGTCGTCGGCAGCTGTCGGGGGTCAATCTCAAGGACGAGGCGCAGGTCCAGACCATCGAGTCGGATGATCCGGACCTGATGAAAGGCAATTTCCTGCTCAGTTCACCGGATGACTGATCGCTGCATGATTGCGCTTTTTCGCGCCATTAGGCAGCATCGAGTCACGGCCGCTTGTGTGGTCATACCCCATTTGGAAGTTGAGGCCTGGCATGCGGATTACTCAAGCGACCCTGGAACATCTGGACCTGTTGACCCCGTTGTTCGTCAAATACCGCGAGTTCTACGGGGCGTTGCCCTTCCCGGATTCATCGCGGGACTTCCTGGAAAAGCGCCTGCGCCGCAAGGAATCGGTGATTTACCTGGCCCTGGCGGATGATGACGACAAAAAACTGCTGGGCTTTTGCCAGCTGTACCCGAGCTTTTCGTCGTTGTCGCTCAAGCGGGTGTGGATCCTCAATGACATCTACGTGGCTGAAGACGCACGCCGGCAACTGGTGGCGGACAACCTGATGCGCACGGCGAAAAAGATGGCCAAGGAGACCCATGCGGTGCGGCTGCGGGTGTCGACCAGCAGCGACAATGAAGTGGCACAGAAGACCTACGAGTCGATTGGGTTTCGCGAAGACACGGAGTTCAAGAACTACGTGTTGCCGATCAGCGAAGATTAATGCTCGTCGGGCGAGCCTCTATTGTGGCGAGCGGGCTTGCCACAACAAGCCCGC